>CAYWJC010000143.1:0-2814 GCA_964458505.1 uncultured Candidatus Peribacteria bacterium
GAAGATTTTTTAGAGGTCTATACGACTAGAATCGATACTGTTTTCGGAATGACATTTGTTGTTATAGCTCCAGAACATCCCTTAGTTGAGAAATTAAAATGAAAAATTAAAAACTTTTCTGATATTGAATCATATGTGGATTCTGCTCGAAGAAAAACTAATATGCAAAGAACTGAGTTAAATAAGGAAAAAACATGAATAAAAATGGAATGAATTCATGCAATTAATCCATTTAATAATAAAAAAGTTCCGGTTTTTGTTGCTGATTATGTATTAGGTTGATATGGAACTTGAGCTGTAATGGCGGTTCCAGCTCATGATGAAAGGGATTTTGAATTTGCTAAGAAAAATAATCTTGAAATAGTCGAATCAATAATGCCATATTTTAGGATAACTAATTGAAAAGAAGCTGTTAGGGAAGACAAGGAAACAGTAAAAAGAACAAATATCTATGCAATTGTTAAACATTGGTGAGAAGATAAAATTCTTTGCTTGAATTGGAAAGATTTAAATTGGTGATCATTTATTATTGGTTGAATCGAAGAAAATGAAGACCCGATTGAGGCAGCACTAAGAGAAATAAAAGAAGAGACTTGATATAAAAACATAAAATTTATAAAAAAAATTGATTGAGAAGAAATAAGTCATTTTTATGCTGCACACAAATGAGTGAACAGATATGCGTTGGGAAAATGGTTATATTTTGAATTAGAAAATTGAGAGAAAGACGATGTAAGTGAAAGTGAAGAGAATTTACACGAAGTTGTTTTTGTTGAGAAAAATAAAGTTAGGAATTTTGTAAATTTAGCAAATCATTTTGAGTTTTGGGACAGGTTTTTATGAGAAAAAGCATTTACTGATGATTGAATATTGGTTAATTCAGAAGAATTTAGTTGATTGACATCTGAGATTGCCAGACAAAAAATGACAGAGTGGCTTGAGTCTAAATGAATCGGATGAAAGAAAACTCAATATAAAATTCAAGAATGGGTATTTTCTCGTCAAAGATATTGGTGAGAACCGATTCCCATGATTCATTGTAAAAATTGCTGAGTTGTTGCTCTTGAAGAAAAAGATTTACCTCTTGTATTGCCTCAAGTTGAAGCTTATGAGCCTACTGGTACTGAAGAATGACCTTTGGCAAATATAATTGATTGGATAAATATTGAATGTCCAAAATGTTCTGGACCTGCAAAAAGGGAATCGAACACCATGCCTCAATGGGCTTGATCAAGTTGGTATTGGCTTAGATATATGGATCCGAAAAACAATAATGAGCTCGTTTGAAAAGATAAAGAAAAATATTGGAATGAGGTGGATGTATATGTAGGATGAGCGGAACATGCGACAAGACATTTGATTTATGGTAGATTTTGGCATAAGTTCCTTTATGATATTTGAGTGGTTTCAACTCCTGAGCCATTTAAAAAGCTTCAACATGTTTGACTTATTTTAGCTGAAGATGGTCGTAAAATGAGTAAAAGGTGGGGAAATGTCATAAATCCAGATAATATAATCGAGGAATTTTGAGCTGATAGTTTACGATTGTATGAATGTTTCATGGGGCCATTTTGACAAGAAGTTGCATGGAGTACCAATTGAGTAAAATGAGTTAAGAAGTTTTTAGATAAAGTTACATTTTTAAGTCAAAAATTAGATAAAAATTTTATCGACAATTCAAAAACTGAAATTCTTTTAAATAAAACAATCAAAAAAGTCTGAGAAGACATAGATGAATTTAAATTCAATACTGCAGTTTCATCTATGATGATGCTAGTTAATGAATGGTCCAATTTTGATAAAATCAATAAAGCTAATTTCCAAAAATTCTTGCAGATATTATCGCCATTTGCACCTCATTTAACTGAAGAATTATGGCAAGAATTATGAAATATTGATTCAATATTTAAATCAAGCTGGCCAGTTTACGATCCAAATAAACTTATTGATTCCACAGTTAAAATCGCTATCCAAATTAATTGAAAAGTCAGAGATGAGATTGAGGTGGATTTTGACTCTTCAGAAGAAAAAGTAAAAAATCTAGCCTTTGAACAAGAAGCAGTTAAGAAGTATACTGAATGAAATGAAATTAAAAAAGTTGTTTATGTTAAAAATAAATTATTAAGTATTGTAATATAATGAAAATCATTAACACAATTGAAGAAGATTATCATATTCATTGTCTCCAATATTCTGATTGATTAAGTAGTATTGATGATATAATCAAATTTTGATGGGATATTTGATTGAAAAAAATTGCAATTACGGATCATAGTCAAATATCGCTTGATCATAGCTGAATCTGAAAAAAAACTTTAAGACAACTTGTTCTTAATAGATGGAAAAATGTTTGGAATGATATGGAAGTAATATTTTGAATAGAATGAGATTTGTTAAATGAAGCTTGAGATATCTGTGAAAATATTCAAGGAAGAGAAGGGAATTTTTTAATGCTTTCAGCTCATGAAAAAATTTATGCTTGAGATCCGAAAAATATTAACAAGGCTTATGAGAATGCAATAATCAGGCATCATAAAAAAATAAATTTTTTATGACATCCTTGTATGAAGGTTTGGTGAGATAATCTTGATATTGAGAAGCTTGTTTCTCTTGCCAATGAATATGAGATTCCTATGGAATTCAATTGCAGTAATTTTGTTAATTGAAAAACAGATTTAGTGAAGCTTGATGTTTTACTTAAAAAAGCTAATCATATTTATGTTAATAGCGATGCTCATACATTAAGTGAATTACGAGATAATAGAAATATATGATTTGAGTTTTTAAAAAAGAATTATCCTGATTTATTCGAGT
>CAYWJC010000144.1:0-3473 GCA_964458505.1 uncultured Candidatus Peribacteria bacterium
AAAGATTGAATCAAGACTTTGAATTATCGATTCTGAAATGAGGCTAATAACAACTTCTATCGTCTCAATTTACATTGATTGACAAAGATTATCAAACCCCATAGGTTTTACTTGAAAGAATGTGAAATTGAATTTGATAAATATCTTTTCTCCATCATCGAAATATAATATCATAAAAAACATTATAAGGGATCTCGATAAGAATCTTATTTCAGTTGTTCCTGTTGGAATAAGTATTCCGAAACTGATTGAAGATTCAAATTATAGCTTTGACTACAATCTTTTTATTGATTTTTGATATTCGAAAACAACAATAATTGTCGAAAATAATTCTGAAATACTGGGCTTCAATATTATAAATTATTGATTGGAAGTCTTGGAAGAAGAATTAAAGAGGAATCTTTCTTTAAATTATATAGATATAGAAAATATTATTAAGGATATGGATTCCAATTATAATAATCACAAAGAAATTTTTGATAATTATTTTAATTTAATTTTTGATTCAGTCATGGTTGCAAGCCTTGATATTGAAAAAAACCTATTCCTGAAAAACATTTTCATTTCTTGAGGATGAGCCAGTAATATTGTTAAAGAAAAAATCTGACATTATTTTGAGAAAAAAAATCATTGAAAAAATATTTTAGTTGTGAATGATTTTGATAAAGAAATTGGACTAAAGGAAGTGACAAATCCGACTGATGTTACAGCTTTGTCTTTGGCAAAAGCATGAAAAGAGATAATTGGGATAAAGAAAGATCCAATTGCAAGAATATTAAGATATATACTTTATAAATATGAATAGTACAAACAAAAAATTAAAAATAAGCAATAGCGACACAATTCTTGATATAGTTTCTTTAATTGAAAAAGAAGCTATTGTTTCAAGTTCAATTTATTTGGAAGTTGAAGAAAATGATGCCTTAAAAAATTTTTTTAATCTAAAGCTTCTTTTATTTAAATTTAATTCTGTTAAATTTCATATCATAACGGGCGATAAAGACTTAAAAATTCTTTGAGAAAAATTATGAATAAAATTTTTCTATAAAAGTGATGATATTGAATTTGAAGAAAATTTCTGAAAAAAACATATTCTAAAATATAATTTCACTTTTTTTGAATTTTTGATTTATGAAATCAAAAAAATCTTTTCAAGAATTGTGTTTTTTTTCAAAAAACGAACATTAAAAAGCAGGAATAAGAAAATAATAGAGGATTCAAATTTCTTTTTGCTTATTTTCTGATTGATAATTTCATTGTCACTCCTTTCATTTATATTCTATTTTGCAGTATCAAAAACATACGTTTACATATCGCCTGAACTTGGCATCAAGACCGTTTCAAGGAATATAATATTTTCTGAAAATTGAAAGGATAATATTTTTGATACAAAAAATATTGTGCAGGTAAAAAATGTATCAGTTTCTGCTAGTTTAGATTATACATTTAATGTTTCAACAATAGATGCAAGCAGTGCAAAAAATGCATATTGAACCATTGATATTATTAATGAATTACCAATAGAGCAGATTTTTAAGCCAAATACAAGGTTTGTGACTGAAAATTGATTGGTTTACAGGAGTTCCGAGTGGATAAAGGTGCCATGATCTTGAAAAGCCGAAGCAAGTGTTATTGCTGATATGTATGATTTAAAATGAAATTTGACCGGAAAAAGATGAAACATATCTTCAGGTCTAACTTTAACGATTCCATGATTAAAATTTAATAGAGACAAGATCTATGCTAAATCAAATAAGGATTTTGTATGATGAATTGATCCAAAAATACACATATTAACACAAGAGGAATTTGAAAAATTTTCTTGAATAATAAAAGAAAAACTAAAAACAAAAGCATCTGATGCGCTTAAGGAAAAAATAAGAAATTCAAATGTTCAAAGCTGAGAAAATTATGAAATTCTTCCGGTAAATGATATTATAAAATATGAAATTTGAGAGATTTTTACTTTAAATAATGCAAAAATATGAGATAAAATTGATGAGGTAACCTTAAAGTGAAGCATAAATGTTAAAACATATGCTTATAACAAAAGTGAACTTGTTTCCTACTTGAAAGCAATTTTGAACGATAGTATATTGCTTTGAACAGAAAAATTAATCAATGTGAATGAAGATTCCATAAAAGTAATATGAATCTTAAGTCAGACAGACAATCCTTTTTATATGAAAGCAACAACCGAACTTGATTCCACTACTTCCTATAATTTTGAAGATTCAAGCAATACATTGACAAAAAAATTAAAAAATCTGATTGTCAGCAGTACAAAAAAAGATGCGACCTCAATTCTTCTGAATGATCCAAATATCGCAAATGTTAAAATAGATTTTTCACCTTTCTGGTTAACTAGAGTTTCCAATAATCCTGATAATATTGATTTTATAATAGAAAAATAATCTTAATTGGAATTAAATTTATAATTCGTAAATTATCAATTATATATATGTATATTTTAGCTTTTGAGACATCTTGCGATGATACTTCTATTGCGTTATTTAAAGATAATGAGCTTATTGCAATGGATACTAAATCACAAATAAAGGAACATAATATAACATCAGGAGTGGTTCCTGAAGTTGCAGCAAGACTTCATGCAAATAATATTTTTTTGGTTTTGGACAATGTCCTGGAAACTTCTTGAATTAAAATAGAAGAAATCGATTATATCGCCTGTACAAACGAACCATGACTTACACCATCTTTGCTTGTGTGACTTTCTGTTGCAAAAACCCTTTCCAAAACTTTAAAAAAACCGATTTTGCTTATAAATCATATAAAGGCTCACATTTTTGCTAATTTACTTGAAAGGAAATTAGATGATTTGGAATTTCCATCAATTTGTCTTACTGTTTCAGGCGGACATAATGAGCTTTATTTATGGAAAAGCCTTTTTGAACTTGAATTGATATGAGAAACATTGGATGATTCAGCCTGAGAAGCGTTTGATAAGGTTTCTAAAATGATGTGACTTTCGTATCCGGGGTGACCTATTGTTTCAAAGTTAGCTGATGAATATGACTGAACTTATAAAAAAATATTTCCTCTTGTATTGCTTGAAAAAAACAGTCTTGATTTTTCATTTTCTGGATTGAAAAGTGCGGTAAAAAGGGAAATAGATTTAAGGATAAAAGAAAATGAAACTCAAGAATTAAGTGCCCATGATAAAAAGGAAATCGCTTTTGAATTTCAAAGTGTTGTTATAGATATATTAAAACATAAGCTTTTTCAGGCGGCTGAAAAATATAATATCGACTCCTTGGTTTTAGCATGATGAGTAAGCGCGAATACAAAGTTAAAATCAGAAATCTCAAAACTTGCTCAAGAAAAATGATACACATTCATTCATCCTGTAAATAACACTTTTTCTCAGGATAATGCAGCAATGGTTTGAATTCTAGCTTATTATGAAATTACAAATAAATAGTAGAAACCTAAAAAAGCGCCTTAGGCGCTTT
>CAYWJC010000145.1:0-1799 GCA_964458505.1 uncultured Candidatus Peribacteria bacterium
TAGCAATTGAGGTAAGCCATATATATTTTGATTTCAATTAGAGTCTGATAAATATAAATCCATATATTGAACGGGATATTATGCTTATCCAAAATATGATTTGCCATATGAAAAGGTTTGTTTTGGCTTATGAAAATGAGGTTGCTCTGATTTTATATATGGTAAGTTTCACAAAACAATAACTAATCCTTGCGAGGATTAGTTTGTGACACCAAATACATTTATGCAATCACTCATTTGAGATGTTACCAGCACCGTGTCTCTTTACCTATCATCATGTTTATTGATAATTAATTCTTTTTATTAAAGTAACAAACAACTCAACCCACCTATCAAACATCGCAATTAGCGTGTGAGAAAAATCATCTCAGGGCTGCCAATTGAAAATTTAAAAAATATCAGTATAGGAATATATTGATATTTTTTATTATTAAATCCTTTAAATTAGCAACTCTTCAAGTGATCCATAATCATTATCATCAGCCTTTTTCAGCGCAGCGATATATTCATCTCTCTTTTCTTGTTTCCAGATAATTGGTTTGATGCTTCTCTTTTTAAGAAAAAGATCTGCAACAAGTCTTGCATGTCTTCAATTTCAATTTGCATATAAGTGTATTTTTACTAGCCTGTGATGAAGTCTAATTGCTATTTGCTTTTCATTTATTGAGCCTAAATTTAACCAGTATTTTACATCATCTATGAGATTTCTCAGTTCCATAGGCATATGCTTGTAATCTACACCTATATTCTTGTTAGAAGTTCTGTATTTTCATGCCCATTCCCAAGTATTAGAGAACATTTCCTTGTGCAGACGATTTATGAACTGTTCTGACAATATTTCAAATTTGGATTTTTCTCACCATTTTCTTCATTTCATTATATTCAAAGCTTCCCAATCGTTCAATTCCTTTTGAAGCGTAAGGTGTCAGGGCAGGAGTCATTTTAGTTCATTCTCATCAAGAGGAGTTGCACCATCTTCATATTTAATTTCTATTGCCATAAGTTTTTAGGGTTGTCTATATAATTCTCTACAATTGATTTTTTCATATCTTCAAGAAATTTTTTGGAATTCTGCTGTTTCTCAAGTGACATTGTAGCATCAAGATCCTTTATCTCTTGATCTGCTTTTTTGATTGCCTCTCTTTCGATAAAAGTATTCAAGTTTTCTCGAGGTACCAAAATTACCTTAACTTCACAATTAAAAGCATTTGCTGCTTTTTGTAGAGTCTCTATTGTAATTGTTCATTTCTGTTCTCTTTTTTCAATTTTCTCCCATGTGCTTATGTTTACCCCAGTTTTTGACGCAGCGATTTGCATAGTCATTCATAAGACTGTGCGTATGTTTTTTAGCCAGCCTTCTTTAGGTGAATTAGGAATTTCAGCCTTTCTGATTCTTTCTAAGGATTCAGAAATTTGTTTAAGTTTGAGATTTTTATGAAGCATATATTGTTTATTATATGTTAATTCTATATTATTATATGCTTTTATTAATATATTGCAAATATTAATATATGTACATAAACATAAATACTGTATTTAAAAATATGTATTAATACATAATATTGCCATATATGAATTTTATACAATTGAATTTTTACTGATTGAAAAAATTCAAAGAACTGAAATAATAATTTAAGAGAGTGAAAGTCCTGAAGATAAATATACTACAACGCACTGCAATCTGAGCTTATTTGTAAAGACTGAATGAAATTAATCCCGAATTCAATTTGCAAGTGCAATTTTTTAAAAATTAGATAGATGAGAATCGAAGACTTCTTTAGGAGTCTTGTAATTAAGTA
>CAYWJC010000146.1:0-2755 GCA_964458505.1 uncultured Candidatus Peribacteria bacterium
AAATGAAGCAAAGCTAAAAGTCGAATCGAAAGAAATGACAAAAAAAGCTTTTGCAGAACTTGAGACTGAATTATCTAAACAATTGGACGATCTTGATAACGAATACAATAAACTTAAGGCATTGTTGAAAGACCTTAAAGAATCAGTTGTAATAGGAGAGCTTGATTACAGAATTCTTTATGAAAAATTCCCACATGTATTCAAATGAGGAACTTGAGCTGAACATATAAGAACTTTGTTAGAAAGGATAGATCTTAAAAAGTTTATCACTGATAATCAAAAGGAATTAAAAGCTGCACCAAAATCTCGTCAAAAAAAGATACTTCAAAAGCTTAAGCTTGCTTCAAATCTATTCAAATCCAATCAAAGACCTGAAAATTTCATACTTGAAGCATTACAAATCATTCCACCTGACTTAAGGCCAATGATCCAACTTGACGGTTGAAGATTCGCTTCAAGTGATTTGAATGACTTATACAGAAGAGTGATAAACAGGAATAACAGATTAAGAAAATTATCTGAACTCGGAGCTCCTGAAGTAATTTTGAAAAATGAAAAAAGAATGCTTCAAGAGGCTGTTGATATGCTTATAAACTGAGATGTAAGATCAAATAGACCAGGTTATACAACTGCAACTAAGAAAAAATTAAAATCATTGGCTGAAATCCTAAAATGAAAACAAGGTCGTTTCAGACAAAATCTTCTAGGTAAGAGAGTTGATTATTCAGGACGTTCTGTTATCGTTGTTTGACCGCAACTTAAAATGAATGAATGTTGATTGCCAAAAATAATGGCTTTGACATTGTTCAAACCATTCGTTATCGGAAAATTGATTGAAAATGAAGTTGCTTACAATGTTAAACATGCTGAAAAAGTAATTGAAGAAAAAGGGAAAGAAGTATGGGATTCTCTTGATGAAGTTATAGAATGAAAATATGTTCTTCTAAATCGTGCCCCTACCCTTCACAGACTTTGAATCCAGGCTTTTAAACCAGTGCTTATAGAATGAAAAGCTATCCAATTACATCCTCTTTGTTGTACTGCATTTAATGCGGATTTCGACTGAGATCAAATGGCGGTTCATCTTCCACTTACTCAAGAAGCTCAAGACGAAGCATCAGAAGTTATGGTTACTTCAAAAAATATGCTTAATCCATCAAATTGAGAACCTATCGTTGCACCATCTCAAGATATGCTACTCGGATGTTATTACCTTACAAAAATAAGCAATGAGGAACTGAAATATTCATTTGACTGAATCGAACAAGCTGCTTGTTCTTATGAAGCTGGATGAATTACTCTTCATACTCCAATAAATGTAAGAATTAACAAAGAAATTGTAAAGACAACATATGGACGCCTTCTATTTAATGAAATTATTCCTGATGAACTATGATTCATCAATGAAACAATGCTTAAAGGAAGCGTTAAAAAAATTCTTGCGAAAAGCTTTGATTTGTTTTGATCAGAGAAAACTGCTTTCTTTTCAGATAGAATCAAAAATATCTGATATAAATATGCAACATTAAGTGGACTTTCAATATCAAAAGACGATATGAAAGTGCCTGAAAACAAAACTGAATTAATGAAAAGCTGAGAAGAAAAAATTAAAACAATCCAAAAGAAATTCTGGAATTGATTCATGACTGAAAAAGAAAGATATGATCAATCAGTTAAGGTATGGAACCAAATTAAAGGTATCATCGAAAAGGAAATGCCATCTTACTTTGACGACTCAAATCATATACATCATATGATCGTGTCAGGTGCGAGATGAAATTGGTGAAACGTTACGCAATTATGTTGAATGAAATGATTAGTAGCTTCTCCATCATGAAAAATCATCGAACTTCCAATTAAAGCGAATTATAAGGAATGACTTTCTGTTCTTGAATATTTCATCAATACGCATTCCTGAAGAAAATGAAAGGCTGATACAGCCTTAAAAACTGCACAATCATGATATCTTACAAGAAGACTTGTTGATGCTGCACAAAATATATTAGTAAGAGAAGAAGATTGTAATAGTATAGGATACGAAGAAGTTTCAAAATTCTGATCTAAGAATTCATTCAGAGAATCATTTGAAGAAAAAATCTACGGTAAATATACTGCAAAAGATATTTTAGTTGGAAATAAGGTGTTACTTCCTGCCTGAAGTCTTATCAATAAAATCAATTTATCTTTAATAAAAGATAACAATATTGAAAGTATTTTCATAAGAAGTGTACTTACTTGTGAGACAGAATGATGAGTATGTCAAAAATGTTATTGATTAGATCTTTGATATAATGAAATCGCTGTTATAGGTACTCCAATCTGAATCATTGCTGCACAATCAATTTGAGAGCCAGGTACACAGTTGACTATGCGTACTTTCCATACATGATGAGTAGCTAAGGAAGGATGAGATATTACACAAGGTTTAACTAGAGTCGATGAGCTTTTTGAAGCAAGAAATCCAAAATATGAAGCTCATATTTCTATGGTTAACGGTGTTATCACTTCTTTAAAATATGCTGAGAAAGAAGTTATTTTAAGTATTACTGCAAATGATCTTGAAGTTAAAGAATATTATCTTCCTGAAAATGATTTCAAAGTTCTAGTAAAAAAATGAGAAAAAGTTCAAGATAAACATATCTTAGCAAAATCTCCTGACAATAAGAACAAGGTAGTAAATGTAAGAGCTTGAATTGTTGATAGAATTGAAAATAATGTAATTTATATCAAAGATGAGACTCCTCAAGTAGTTACA
>CAYWJC010000147.1:0-2988 GCA_964458505.1 uncultured Candidatus Peribacteria bacterium
AAATCACTTTTTATACTTTCTTCTGAAACTCTTTTATATAAACTATCATAATTATAACATCACATAAATTTACTGTTATATTCTATTCATTATCAATTCATAATCTGTTTTTTTATTTCTCACTAAATTATTAACTCATTCTTTTTTTCAAAAAACGTAAAATCACTTAAAGAATCAAATCACAACTTCCCCATTCTCAACTCAACTTCAAATATAGCGTAATGCTTTTTTTAAATTACTCAGAGTAGATAAAAACACATCCGAATATCAATTTTCATGCAAAATAATTTGCAGCTCTCAAATCGTTCAGACAAATGAACTACATATATCATAAAAATCCCTACTATCCCGATAAACATCTTTGGATCAGAAGGTGATTTTAAATTGACTAACTTGTTTAATTTCTTCTATAAACCCCTCGAATCATTCAAAAATTTCCAAGTTTGTTTTCTGAATATATAAATTATTAATATCTGTACACGCCATTTTATGAGATTTTAATTTTATTATCCTTATTTATTATTATTTCAAAAAGCTTCTTTATTCTAAAAAGAATCTCTTCAGTTCATATTGACAAGATATCATGTGAAACTATAAAGTCTATATTATTAATATCAAATTCACCCAAAATAAATATTATTTTTTTTCAGTTATAACTGTAAGCTCAAAATAATAATTCTCATCTTTTAACTTGATCAATATATTGAGATAAATTATCTAAATTAGATTCAAATATAATTTTTCAAGCATTTGAAGTCTTTAATGAAGCCAATAAGTGACCGAAATTTCAAGAAAAATGCATACAGAATCACAAAAAAGCCTTATTAGCCTCCAAAAGCCTTAAAGAAAAATTCAATCAATACTTTGTATCAAATAATGTTAAGAATCTTCTGTATATAATTGAGAAATCCTTTTCGTCAATATCACTGGATTGCTTCTCGTACTGCATTTTTTGAATTAATTAAAAATATTTAAGTAAGTATATAAAAAAATTAAGATAATCAAGAAAAACAATAAATTTGTAAATTTGAAATTAATGTAATATAATTAATTAGATTTTAATTCTAAAATTACAAAAATGGAAATAAAAAACCTTGAAAAAGAGATAATCGATGATATTTATATATATAAATTCATTTGAGAAATCGATGAGACAAATGTTGACGATATATTTCAAGATATTTTTGAGACTTTTGCATGAAAAAAAATAATTTTCGACTTATCTAAGCTGAAATATTGAAATTCTAAATTCATATGATATCTGGCAAGCTTAGATGAAAACTTAGAAAATGAATGATGAAAAACCTGTATTATTGTTTCTGATAATCTAATAAAAGAAATATTAGAAATCGCTTGAATAAATGATATTATTGCGATTAAATATTCACTTGAAGAGGCTTTTGCAGAAGTGAATAAGATAAAATCAAAGATTAATTAATGTTTTTTAAAAATTATGTTTACAAATATCGAAATAATAAAAAAAGTAGTAAATGATATATTTATTTTTGCGTTAATTTGAGAAATAGATGAGACAAACGCAGATGATACGTTCAAAATAATTTTTGATTCATTTTACTGAAATAAAATTATTTATGATTTATCAAAGATGGAATATTGCAATTCCAAATTCATCTGATATATTGTTAATATGAATGAATTCATACAAGAAAAATGATGAAAAATGTGTATTTCGATAACGGAAAATCCCGTTAAAGATACTCTTGATCTTGCTTGAGTCCATCACTTCATACCAATAAAAGACTCAGTAGAGGAGGCGATTTTAGAAATCAATAATGAAATTTGAAACATAGCTTAAAAGCTATGTTTTTTTTATTCATCAAAATTAATTGTAAAATTCACAATTAATTCACATTGGATTATTGATTTAAATTTTAAAAGCATATAATTAATGTTGTAAGAAAAATCTTACTTTTACTTCATAACCAAAACGAAGTATGAAAACAAAAAATTTGAAACTAAAAATAATTTGAGCTATATTTGTTCTATTAAGCCCATCTTTCATATTCTGAGTAAGTGCGAGATGATGAGATGATGATAATTCGGGAAGAGGAAGAGGTTGAGATGATTCCTCATCTTCAAGATCTGATTCTGATGATTTTGAAAACTGAGTAAAACTTAGATGAGATGGATCAGTCGATGATAATTCAACAAGATCAAGACTTGCTGAAAACGATGATGATGATGATGATTCGTCTGAGAGATGAAGATGAAGAGACAGAGATGATGATAACGATGATGATGATTCTTCCAGAAGAAATCGATGAAGCGATGATGACTCATCAAATAGAAGATGAAGATGACCTTGATGACAAAGATTCCTTAAGGATAAGGATGCCGACAAAGTAACTAGGCTTATCGATAATGTTAGTATTAGAAATAGAGCATCTTTTATACAAAGAGTAATAAATAGGATTAATGTTCTTGAAGTTGCCATAAACTCTTCTTCATTAAGTACGGAAGAAAAAACCAGAAGACTTGCTATTCTTGCTGAAATTAAAGATATATTAAACGAAGAATTATCAAACATTGGAGATCTCACAGACACTACTCCAATCGTTATTTCTTGATTTAGTATCAATTCACTGTGAGATACAAGTGTAACTGTTTCGGTTAATGTAAATGAAGCATGAAAATGATATTTTGTAATTTTGCCTAGTGGTTCAACCGCACCAAATGCATCGCAAGTGAAAGATTGAAAAAATTCATCTTGAGTAACAGCAAATATAAAATGAAATAGAAATTTAGTTTCTTGAACTAATTCATTTAGTGCAAATTGATTAAGTCCAAATACTTCATATATCATGTATTTTACAGCACAAGATAATTCCTGAAATCTACAAACAAGTGTAAATAGTCTATCTTTTACAACATCTAGTTCTGATGTGACTGCACCTGTTTTATTGCTTTCGATAAGTTCAACTTGAAGCTCCTGAGCAACTTTCTCTGTTAACTCAAATGAAGCTGGAA
>CAYWJC010000148.1:0-7879 GCA_964458505.1 uncultured Candidatus Peribacteria bacterium
ATATACGAAATTTTGATATCCAAAAAGATCAGCAAGATGAATACAGACATGAAAACTAGATTTACTCATAGCTGTAATCACGAAGTTTTCTGATATAAAACTCGATAGTTATGATGTTTATGTGAATATTTCAAGATGACTTTCCATAGCTGAGCCATGAGTGGATCTTGCGACAATCGCTGCGATTATTTCTTCCAAAAAATGAAAATCACTTTGAAAAACAGTATTCATTTGAGAAATTTCTCTGACATGAATCGTTAAAAATATTTTTAATCTCCAAAAAAGAGTTGAAGAAGCAGCTAGACTGTGATTTGAAAATATTGTAATTCCATCTTGAACAAAAATTTCAAATGCAAAACTAAAAAATGTAAATTTAATTGAAATAAAAAGGATTGAAGATTTGCTAAAAGTGATTTAACAATCTATAAGAATACTGTAAAAACAGTGAGTGCTTACGGCTACATTCACGAACAAATCAGTTCAAAGCTCTTTTTTAAGGCCTATACAAATATCTTTTATTTTCAAAAATAATTCATCGTCTTTTTCTTCTCAAAGAACTATTGATTTCACTTTTTCTCAAGTTTCTTTTTTTATGTTTTCTAAGGCCCTTGATTTTATATTCAAAGAATTGAGGTCACTGAGTTTTTCGCATCAATAAATAATCTGAAATATCTCTTCTCTTAATGACTCCTGGGCAGGCATTCAATTTACCAGTGTAAATCATTCTATTTTTTCAACTCAAAATTGTTCACATTTCTTATAATAATATTCTTCAAGCTTAGAAAAAAGTCCGTTAAGATTTCAATTAACAAATTCTTTACATGAAATATGCTTTCATAAGGGGTTTTGGCAAGATTCGCTACAAACACAAATTTTCATTGTTTCTTATAAAAAATAAGAGGTATTATAATTTTTATTTTTAAATGTAAATTTGTTTTTTAAATATAATTATCTGTTATATCATTTTGGAAGATTATCGAATCTCAGGATTTGAGAATGTTTTTTAAATCCTCATGTGCCTCTAACGCTGAATTGTAATAGATTATTCAGCTTACATCAAATCAAGATTCCAGCAATCAAACTCTTACATACTCACTTGATTTCGATTTTATGAGCATGACGATATTGAAATTTTTTGCAATCACTTTTCAAACCTCCTTGTTTATTTCTTGAGTTTTTTCTCACAGCTCAACCAGTCAAGGTGTTAGATAAACTTTTCTTCAATTTGTAGAAACTTCTGAAAACAATTCTATTGCTGCTTTAACTCATTCAAAATTTCAATTATAACTATCATCAATTATATATAAATTTGATATTGGATTATAAATAAGTTCCAATCTGTGGGATATGTAGCCTATTTGCCTTGCATATCATAAAATTTCTTCAACATTTAAATTCAAATATTTTCCTATTTCAAAAGCACTTGCTATAAGTTTGGCTGAAAATCATCAAAGAAGCTTGGTTTGAACCTTATTTCAATCATAATCAAAGGAGATTCATCAAAAATTAGGCAAGTAAGTAAGATTTTTAGGTTCAGGGATTTTCACAATATTTTTTACTCTCAAATTATCCTTTTTTATTTGAAATCATTTTTTTATATTAATATTTGTGCCATCAATTATAGCCATTCAATCTATCGGTAAACTTTCAATTAATTCAAATTTCGCCTCTATTATATTGTCCAGATTTCAGAATCTCTCTAAATGCTGCTCAGTAATTCAAGTTAGGATTCAGATTTTGGGTTTTACAATTTCACATAATTCTTTTATGTCTCATTTCTTATATGCTCCCATTTCTACAATAAATACATCAAATTTTTCTAAATCGTTTTTTAAAATCACCTCACTTATTCAAAGCGGAGTATTCTTGTTTCATTCAGTTTCAAGTATTCTGTATTTTTTACCCAAAATTGTTTTAAGTATTTCTTTTTGAGATGTCTTTCAATAACTTCAAGTTATTCAAATTATCAATAAATCACTGTGTTTTCAAATTTTTTGCTTAGCGTTAGAAACCATTTTTTTCTTCAAAAATATATCTATTGGAGAAATCAGAAAATCAGAAAATACAAGAAGAACTGGCGAAAATATTGTAACCAGAAAAAAAGTAAACAAGATAACTATTGATTTTTGAAAAAGAACACCAAAAGAAAAAATTATTATAATCAATAAAAAAATCCAAACAAAAATCAAAAGAATGATTTTTTTTGTGAAGTCCAATTTTTGTCTTTTTTTTGAAAAAACTAATCAGGGTTTTGAAAGCAATAATAACAAGAATCTTTTTGAATTGTAGTTTTCCAGCTGATACAAAAGCAATATATTTTTAAGAAACATTTGTAAAATCGGTTATTAAATTAGCAACTTCCTGCGGATATTCCTGAAACACAAAATGTGTTCAATCTTCAAATATTTCAAGTCTTGAGTTTGGAATAGTATCTTTCATTTGTATTCATTGCTCCAGTAAAGTCTGATTATCATTTTTTCACCAAATTAGTAAAACTGGTGCTTTGATATCAGTAAGCATATTAGATATATCTTCATTTATGATTTTTAAAAATGTTCATTTTAGTTCATTTGAAGATTTATAATCGGGAGATCTGAGTTTTTCTCTTACGATATCTCAAATGAAATGCAATCATTTGACAGACAACAAAAATTTACCTGCTTTTACAATAAAATACTTTATGTTTTTCTTTTTTGGACTTATGCTTCAAGCTCAAATGAGAATTAATTTCGATGCAATATTATATTTAGCTCACAAATAAATTGCAATTCTTCATCAAAAGGAATGTGCAATCAGGACAGGTTTTTTCAAATCTAATTTTTCGATGAATCTACAAGTAATTTCTGAAAAGTCTTTTATTCACCAATCATAACTTAATTTAGAGCTCTTTCAAAAGCCTGGAAAATCAATACTGATGAAAGAAATTTTTTTGTTTTCAAGTATTTCAAGAATTGAGATAAAACTTTTTCTATCTTGTTTCCATCAGTGAAGAAAAAAAAGACATTTTTCAGGATCAAAATTATCTGAAATCAGATAGTTTATTATTACACCATCAACTACACTTTGTTTTTCCAACATATTATTTGTTTATAAAAGTTAGTGTATAGTCTATTATATTTGAGCTGAAATCAATATTAACATTTCTTTTTTCTTTCTTTTCTATTGAAGTTTTTATTAATGTCTCCAAAAATAATTCACCATTTATTCATGTTTTTTCCCACAAATGCATTTGAAGAGCTCAGGGTATCATATTTACTTCATTCACATAAATCTTTTCTGATTCTTTGTTATATAAATAATCCACTCTTGGAGCTCATCATTCGCATTTAAAACTTTCATAGATTTCCTTTGTCATTTTTTGAATTACCTTTGTCATTTTTTCTGAAATATCTGCAGGTATTTTCACCTTATTTTCCGCTCATTGCATTGTTGCTCATTCGATTGATGTATATTTTTCTTCAAATGTTAAGTAACTTGCATTTGCAACCGGTTGTTCGACCAATGAGACAATCACTTCATTTCATTTTTCCATAGCAGAACAATTAAGTTCAATCAAATTTTGAACACATTCCTCTATTATTATTTCATTGTCATAATGAAATGCAATTTCGATAGCATTTTCAAGTTCATCCTTATTGGAAGCTTTGCTGACTCAAATTGAAGATCAAAGATTTGCCGGCTTAACAAAAACTGGAAATTCAAAATTTCCCAAAATCTCTTCGATATTCATATTTCTTGTCGTATAGCAGGAATGTTTTACAATAGGTAATCATAGGGATTTAAATAGATTTTTCATGATAACCTTATTCATTCATGAAGAACATCCGATGACCGAAGGAGAAACATATGGAACTTGCAAAACCTCGCAAAGTCATTGAATAGTCCCATCTTCTCAATTCAGTCAATGAAAAACAGGAAAAACTACATCTATGATTATCTTTTCATTTTTACTGAAAAATCATCGGTTTCATTGAAAAATATGAAGTTTATCTTTTTTGGAAAAATCAATTAGAAATTCATTGTTTATGTCTAACTTTTCCAAATCCTTAAAATTTCTTATATCCTTTAATTTTTGATCATAAATCCATTTTCCATTTTTTGTAATATATATAGGAAAAATATTATAACCTGGAATTTTTTCCAATTTTTTCATAATTGCAAATGCACTTGTTATAGAAACATCATGCTCTACACTCCTACTTCAAAATAATACTCAAATGTTCATAATTTTTTTAAATAAAATATTAATTTATTATATTTATAACTTTATTATTTCAATATTTAAATAATCCCATACTCTTTCAATGTCTCTATTTGTGTTTTATTGAGGATCTTTTCGACTTCAGCAATATCTGTATTTTTAATATTGTCAACATTTCAAGCTAATTTCAAAAGCTTTTGTCTTGTCTTATATCAAAATCCAGGAAGCTCTTCTAAGATATTTTTCTTCATCGCTTTATTTCTGGATGCTCTATTAAATGAAATAGCAAATCTATGAGCTTCGTCTCTGATTTTTTGAATTAACATAAGCTCAGGAGTTCATTTTTCAATTATTATAGGATCAGATTTTTCAGGGATAAATATTTCTTCTTCGCGTTTTGCAATTGAGCAGATATTCGGAAAAATGAATCACTCTGTCAATTTTATTTCTTGATTGATAGCTTCGGTGGCTGAGCTTAATTGTCATTTTCATCAATCGATGATTATAAGATCCGGCCAATTATTCAATTTGATTGCTTCAATTGTCCTTCTAGACAAAACCTCCCTTAATGATTTGAAATCATCTATTTCTCACTGAACTATTGTTTTTAGCTTATACTTTTTATATTTTGAGGTATCGGATTTTCAATTTATTATCACACTTCTTGATGCTACCGTATGAGTTCAAGAAAGGTGGGAAATATCATAACATTCAAAAACTATGTCTCATTTTTTAGGAATTCAATATCAAAGTTTCTCTAAAATAGCTGCTTGTGTGTTTTTTGTTAAGGTTTTTTTAGAAATCTGTCCGAGTTCTTGTCTATATGCGAAATTCAAGATATTGTTTTTCGTGAAGTTAATGATGTCCAATTTATTTCAAATGCTTGGATTTTCCACAGAAATTCATTTTGATTTCAAGAAATCTATTAAAACATTATCCCTGATTGTCTCGTTTGTAATAAGATTAAGGGAAGATTTCTCGGCCTCAAAATAATATTGTTCCAAAAAATCTCAAACAAGTTCAGATTTTCCTTCATCAAGCTTATTTTCTATTATAAAATTATGGATTCCGACGATTTCTCAATTCCTTAATTCTGTCAATCCTATAAAATTCTTTCCGTATTTTTCAAGATAAGCAAGAATGTCATTGTTTCAAGAAATCATATCTCTCGCGATTTGTTTTTCCGAAAGCTCTCTTATGTTTTTTATTTGTCATTTTATCTTTGACGCTTCTTCAAATTCTAGATTTGCCGCTTTTTTCATCATTTCTTCCTCTAATTCTTTTATGACTTTTGAAGTATTTCATTTTAAAAAATCTTTCAAATTCTCAATATTTTTCTTATAAGCTTC
This sequence comes from uncultured Candidatus Peribacteria bacterium, assembly GCA_964458505.1. Classification (GTDB taxonomy): domain Bacteria; phylum Patescibacteriota; class Gracilibacteria; order BD1-5; family UBA2023; genus JAQUEK01. Next base: position 5,551 of record CAYWJC010000148.1, read on the forward strand.
AACTTTATCTTCATCCAGAAAACATGGCCCAGGACAAAGTCATAGATAAAAATCAAGGCAAGGGATATTTTTTCAATGTCTAGACAAAACTTTGACTTTTCAATTTTCCTCCACTCAAAAATGGATTTTACAAGATCTTATCTTAAATGTTTTTCTAAGTGTTTTTAAGATATCATTTACATTAACGGTGCTGGTATAAGGTCAGAAATAATCTCAATGTGAATTTTTGATTCTTGTTTTATAGACTTCAGGCAGAATATCATCAGAAATTTTTATGTAAGTCAGATTTTTATCGTCCTTCATTAAAATATTGTATTTCGGCCTATTTTTTTTGATATAGTTTGTCTCTAAAACCAATGCCTCAAGTTCATTGTTTGTCTCGATATAATCAATCATATCAATTTGATTTACCATATTTTGTTTGGCAAAATTTAGGCTAGCTTTCCCATTAAAATATGAATTCACCCTGTTTTTTAGATTAACAGATTTTCATACATAAATTATTTTTCATAATTTGTTTTTCATTATGTATATACCTGGAACTCAGGGTATTTTTAATAAGATTTCTTTTAATTTTTTATTCATATAATTTTCATATTTAACTTTTTTTGAGTATAATGATTTAGATAAATTTATAAAGTAAATAAATGAAAAAAAGAGGTTCTATTTTGATTTGGTCAATGCTTTTATCTTTTTTTGTAATTGCATTTTTCATTTGAGCACAGTCATCTTTCAAGAAATTTTCTATCTTTTCAGATTACTTCAACGATAAGATAAAAATCCAGTCAGATCTTGATGATGCAATCAGTTCACTTAAATGAAATCCTAAGTCGTACATCGTGTCAGATGATTATAATATAAATTCTCTTGATTTCGATTGAAGTTATTTTTCCGGCTTTTTAGCTTCCAACGAAAATAAAATCTACCAAATCACTGATTCCTGATGAGATCTATCGATTAATTTAAATCCGGTTTCCCCATGAATACTTAATTATAAATTGATTTATTTCGATTCAGGATCCTTATCAAATAGTTGATCTTTAACTTGAAGTTTAACATCTTCATCTTGAATAAACTTAAAATTTGATGCTCCCTATAATTTTAATATCTTAATATTATCTTCAAGCTGAAATTATACCCAGTACAGTCTTTCACGATGAAATACCGATTTGATTCCACAAAATAATCTATACAAGTTAATAGAAAAAATATGAGATTATGATAAATTCATAAAAAATTTTGAAGTAGAAAATTTTGATATAAACTCATATTCAGGAATAATTTCTAATTTTAATTAAATGATAAAACCGATTGTTGAATTTTTATTCGAATGTCTAAATCTTAAAGACATAAAAAGAGAATGATGGAGATATGCTGGAGTTCAGTTTCCTGAAAGCGTTGCTGATCATAGCTTGCATGCCGCACAAATAGGATTCATACTTGCAAACCTTGAAAATGCTGATCCTTGAAAAGTTACAAATATAATTCTATGGCATGACATGGCTGAAATACGAATCGGGGACATTCATTGGCTAGGATGAAAGCATGTTAAGAATAAAAAAGAGATTGAAGTTTGAGTAATAGACGATCAAATAAAAAATTTACCGATGAAAGCAGAAATCAAAAATCTTATTGATGAATATGACAAAAAAGAAACTAAAGAATCAATCATAGCAAAAGACGCAGATATTCTAAATCAAGTTTTTCAATGTAAGTCATATCTGGAACAATGACACAAATTAATGGAGCATTACTTAAAAAATTATAAAGATCGATTAGTCACTGAATCAGCCAAAAAAATGTATGAAAGCATTATGGATTCTAACTCATATAATTGGTTACTAGTTCATGAAAATGATAATTATTGATATAAGAAATAATATATTTAAAAAAACTAAAAAATGGCAAAAAAGGACTATTACGGAACGCTTTGAATAGATAAAAATGCGACCGAAGCTGAAATCAAAAAAGCGTACAGGAAAAAAGCGATGGAGTGGCATCCTGACAAACATAAATGAGACAAAAAAGCAGAAGAGAAATCCAAAGAGATAAATGAGGCCTACGAAAATCTGAAGGATCCGAAAAAGAGAAAACAATATGATACTTTTTGACAATCGTGATCTGGTTTTTCAGGATGACAACATTGATTTTGATGATTTGAAGATATTTTTTCCCAATTCTGACAATGAAGAACACAAAATTCAGGATTTGAATTCGAGGATTTGTTCGATGTTTTTTGAAATACATGAAGAACCTCTCAACAATATCATGAACCGAAACCTAAATCCAAAAAAGAAGATGTCCCTAATGTCGATGTCATAAAAACATA
>CAYWJC010000149.1:0-20870 GCA_964458505.1 uncultured Candidatus Peribacteria bacterium
GGATTGAATTCAAAAATTTTATAAAATATTCTATTTCCAACCACTTCATGTTTTTGCGCGATTTTGAGAATGTCTGACTGAATTTATCGTATGTGTCCATTAAACTTTGGTTATTTTTAATATCGTGTCGAATCATTTTTGAAGATTTTTCACTATTCATCCTATTTCGCAAATTTCTTTTTTATTGCATATTTTTGATGAACAAGTTGCAATGTTAAGATCCTCTCCTGAGATTTCAAGCACTTCATATACTGAAATCTCATCTTTTTTTATTTTGATTCATCATCCTCTTCAAAGCTTGGATTCGACAATGGCCGATTTTTCAAGACGATTTATTATTTTTCTTAAAATCGATTCTGGTATCATTGTCAATTCTGCCAAATCTTTAATTTTATAGGATTTGTCTTTGTTATTTATAAGAAATTTCACAATAATCAATGAATATTCTCAATTTGCCGAAATTTTAAGCATTATCCGAATAGTTTATTTAATATTTTCTTATTTTTTTTCCATTTTGGAAGAACCTTTACTCTAAGTGCCAAAAAAACTTTTTTTCAAAATATATCTTCAAGCTCGATTCTTGATTCAGTTCATATTTTAGTCAAATTAGAAGCATTTTTTCAAATTATTATCAGTTTTTGGGAATCGGATTCGACGTATACATATACCTGCACCTTTAAAAGCTTATTGGAATCGTCAAGTTCTCAAATTTCCAAGAATGTCGAATAAGGTATTTCCTCTTTGAAATTTACAAATATTTTTTCTCTGATAATTTCTGTTATTCGAGAATAAGTGTCTTGATCAGTATAATAATCTTCAGGATAAAACATATAATCCTCTTTTAAATTTTTTTTGATTTGTACTATTAAATCTTTATAACTCTCTTTATCAAAATTTGAAATATTTATTCTATTTTCTACATTGATATTTTGTTTAACTTTTTTTGATTTATCGACTTTTGAATTAACCTCAATAATTGGGGTTTTTATTTCTTTAAGGATTTCTTCAATTATCTCCTCTTCACTTCAATAAGATCTTGATGAATCAACAAATCTGACAATGACATCAGCATTTTTTATGGAATCTAGAATAACCTTTTTAAGAACCAGAAAAAAATCATCCTTTCACTCATTCAATCAAGGAGTGTCAAAAAAAATTATCTGAGAATCTTCATCATTATAAATTCATTTTATGACCTTTTGTGTGGTCTGGGGCTTATTTGAGACAATAGAAACCTTTTCTCATATCAAGTTATTTATAAATGTAGATTTTCCTGAATTTGGTCTCCCTATCAGTGCGACATATCCTACTTTTTTCTTTTTTATTTCCATTTTAATATTTTATAGTATTGGCTTATATTAAGCATTTTTTTTAATAAATCAAACCTAGAATTTAACTCTCTTCAGCTCATTTCCAAACTCAATTCAGGTTGCAGCTTGCTCTAACCTCAAAAAAATCAAGCTCGCTAATGTCAAATATCATCTCTTTTTGAATGTCCGGGAAATTGATAATTTCAATTTCGTCTCACATCTCATCAAATATTCAGATATATTCAATGAAATGGTCCTCGTCATTAGGGTGAGTATTATCCTCTGTTCAAACTTTTATATAAATTTTTCAATCATTTATTTTATAGAATGGGATATGCCTTTCTTCTTCTGGTGTTATATTATCCATATTATAAACCTCTTGGATTGATGGCATTATTTCCATAAAAGAATCTTTTCATTCGTGGCAACTTGGACATGTCCAGAATTCATCTACGTCCAAAAAATCCGTTCAGCTCTCAATATTTTGTTCTTCATCTCCTATATATGGCGAATAAACATATTTACAATTGGTACAAATATATTTTTGCATTTTTATTAAGTTTATATCATTATTTTTTATAAAACATCAAATATTCATATCTAGATTATAAAAATATATTTCCATATCAACAGAATAAAATATTTTTTAATAATCTTAAGTACTTTTGCTGGGCATTATACTGCAATATTTAAAATAACCAAATCGAAGAAAAATTGACTTTTTTATATTTTCGTTAATATGAGAATGTATTAAACATACACTAACCTAAAACAATCCCAAATTTTTCGAAATAATTTAATTAAAATAAATTTAAAAACATGTTAAATATAATATTATCCCTAATTGCTTGAGGGGCAATCTCAGGTATTTTAGTGTATCTTTTGGTCAATAAAAAACAAGATGGTTTTAAAAAATGACAAGAAGAAGAAATTGCTAAAATCAGGTCAAATCTTGAACTTGAAAAAAAATCACAATTGGAAGAAATTGTAAAAATGAAATCTGATTTGGATGAAGAAAAAAGAAAATGGAACGAAGAAAAAAATGAAATCGAACAAAGAAAGCAAAGACTTGAAAAAATGGAAGAAAAAATTCTTGAAAAAGAAGATAAATTAGAGAAAAAATTAGAGGAAATTGAAAAAAGACAGAATGAATTACACGAAAAAACAGAGGAGATTGAAAAAAGGAAGTTAGAAATAAATAAGATTAAAGAGGATTTGTCTGGTAAGCTTGCTCAAATTGCAGGACTTTCTATGGAAGAGGCCAAAGAGATATTATTAAAGCAAACTGAGGAAATTTATGAAAAAGATCTTTTGCATTTAATAGAAAAAAAGAAAAATGAAATCAAATTGAAAGAAAGGGAAATTTCAAGAGAGATAATAGTAAAATCCATTCAGCAGTATGCTTGAGAGGTTATTTCTGAAACTACACAAACAACAATTCATCTTGAAAATGATGATATCAAATGAAAGCTTATCTGAAAAGAGTGAAGAAATATTATAGCTTTTGAAAGAGCTTCTTGAGTTTCTTTAATTATTGATGATACTCCAGATACTGTATTTATCTCAAGTTTTGATTTATTCAGAAGATATATAGCAAAAAAATCTTTGGAGCAGCTTATAGAGGATAAAAGAATACAGCCCGCAAGAATAGAGGAAATAGTTGAACAAAACGAAGCTGATGCCTGAAAACTTATTTTTGAATTATGAGAAAAGACAATAAATGAAATGTGAATAACTTGAATTCCAGATGAAATAACAAGCTTAATTTGAAAATTAAGATTCAGAACAAGTTACTGACAAAATATACTTACCCACTCTAAAGAAGTTGCTTATATTGCTGAGGCTATTGCAAAAGAATTATGAGCAGATTCAGCATTAGCGTTAAAATGATGATTGCTTCATGATATCTGAAAGGCTCTTGATCATGATATTGAATGAACACACCCTGAAATCTGAGCACGTATTGCAAGAAAATATGGACTTGGAGAAAATCTGATAAACATAATCGAAGGGCATCATGATTGAGTTCCATTAACATGCATAGAAACACAGATAATTCAAATTGCAGATACTATAAGTGCAATTAGACCAGGAGCCAGAAGAGCTTCTGTTGAACAATATATAAAAAGAATACAGGAAATGGAAAATTTGGCAGCAAGTTTTACATGAGTAACAAAAGCATACGCACTTAGTGCATGAAGAGAAATAAGAATATTTGTAAACAGTGATACCGTATCTGATCTTGAAGCTGAAAAACTAGCAAGAGATTTGGCTTTATCGATTGAAAATAATCTTAACTATCCATGAGAAGTTAAAGTTAATCTGATAAGAGAGAAAAGAATAATCGAATATGCTAGATAAACCAATTAAGAAAATCTGAGAATCTTTTATGCGATTTTCTTAATTTTTAGTTTTTAACAATTTCACATGTATCCTCAAATCCAATTTTGGTGAATTACAGTTTATACTTTTGGACTTGCTTTAAGTATTTCATTTGTTTTATTTTTTTGGATGTTATATAAGCTTTCATTAAAATTTTGAATAAACACTAATTTTTTTCTTGGTAATATATTTTTCTTTTTCATATCTTCTTTCACTTTTTCAAGGCTTTTTTACGTTATTGCAGAATGGAGAGACTTTAAATACATTTTTAATCAATGATTCATAAGATTTTTCTTTATGTCGGATTATAATTTTTCCCTCATTTGATGAATAATCTGATTTTTACTTGTTCTATATATAAACATTAAAAAGTTCAAATTAAACAGCAATAAATATGTGGACGCTGTTGTATTATCTTTTTTATTCGCTGCTGTTGTTTGATATATTTGAGCTTTTCTATGATGACAGATCTATTGAAAACCTACAGAATTAATGATTTGAATAGCGAACACCAATCCTTTGAGCAAAAATCCTTATTCATCTCCCACTTTTCCCCTCGCAATAATTTACTCGATAATTTCATTTTTGCTTTTTGTTTCATTATACATTTCAAAAATTTTTATAAAAATCGAAGGTTTTGTCGGATATGTCTGACTTATAATATTTGCTTCTTTGCTTCTTATATTTGAATTTTTTAATTGAAGTTCTGATATATTCAGTTCTTTCATTTACATTAATTTAACGCAAATTTGAGCCGTTGGTTTAATATTAATCTGAGCTAGATGATTGGCAAAAATATACAAACAAGAAAAAATGTAATAAATATTTACCTCTCTTTTTGTTTTTCGTTTTTATTCGGTATTTTGATGACAAATATATATGAGCGCTCGTTTGTATATATTTTTTTGTTATTTATTTTAATTTCATTATCAATCCTTTTTTATTACAGGAAATTATATTTTTTTGTCTTATTTTGATGATTATGAATTCTTTTTTGATTTCTTGTGTCTTTATGGAATATTGAAAAAATCAATTCTACAGAATCATATTTGACTGAAATCAGCTGAAATTATTACAGTAAGCTAAATATTGAATGAAAAATTGATTGAACATATTCAATCTGAGAAAAAATAAGATATATTTTTGAATTAAATAAGATTAACAATAAAACTTTAGAAAAAAAATTTAAAATACTTTTAATAACAGACCCTAAAATAAATTTTTCTAATTGAGATACAATAAAAACATCATTAAAGATTTCAGAAATAAAAAATTTTTCTGATTTCAATTATAAAAGATTTCTTGAACTAAAGTGAATATATTGAGAATCATATTTAAATTCTTTTTCAAAAAAAGGAAGGGATATTAGTTATTTTGAAGAGAAATTATCAAAAATCAGAGAAAATCTAATGTGGATCATTAAAGAAATATATCCAAAGCAGTATTGATGATTGCTTTCTTGAATACTTATTTGAGAGAAATCCGATATATCAAAAGAAATTAAAGATGATTTCAATAAATCATGATTATCACATATCCTTGCCGTAAGCGGTTTCAATGTAACAATATTGATAATTTTCCTCTCTTTACTATTCAGATTTTTGCCTTGATATTTTAGGTTTATAGTTATTGCATTTTTTATCACATTTTATTATCTAATAGTATGAGAAAATATCCCTGCCTTAAGAGCATCCATTATGTGAATTGTTTCATATTTATCAATAATCAATATAAGAAAACTAGAGAATTTTAATATTCTTATGGCAATTATATTTATTTTGGTATTACTAAATCCATTAATATTAAATTATGATATAAGTTTCCATTTATCATTCTTGGCTGTATTTTGAATAATCTATACCCAAGATTTCTTTAAAAAAATCTTTAACAAAATACCTGAGATACTTTCTATAAAGGATTCTTTGGTTATCACATTAAGCGCCCTTGTATTTACTATTCCGATAATATTGGTCAATTTTGGACAAATGTCCATAATATCACCCGTTTCAAATGTTTTAGTTGCCCCTGCCATTCCTTTATCGATGCTATTTTGATTTTTAAGCATCATAACCTATAATATTCATGAACTTATATGAATATCTTTCTGATTTTTCTCGTGGATTTTTTTAAAATATATAATGATTATTGCTGATTTTTTAGGAAATTTAAGTTTTAGTTTTATTTTTGTAAATTTATGATCATACAAATATCTGTTTGAATTTATATATTTCATATTAATAATATTTCTTATCCTATACTTTAAAAAAGAAGAGATTTAAATCTCTTCTAATTCTAATTTTTCAACTTTTCGCCTTATTTCTGAAAATATAAATTCACTGTATTTAAATGCTACATTTTTAGGTATGATAATTTTTAATTCATAAAAGAAAAATGTTAAAGTCGCACATAATAAATTTATAAAATTTTCTTTTTCTTTTTTTCATGTTAAGCTTAAAAACCTGTTTGAAACAATTGTTGAAGGATCAAAATCAATTACATTATAAATATCTTCTATCCATTCATTTATACGTTTCCTAATGTTTGGATCTAAATTATCTTCGTTAAATTCAGTCAATTCTTCTTTTTTTATATATTCCTTAACGAGTAAGTTATCTTTTATATCTTTTTTTTCTAAAATTTCGGGTAGTGTATTATTTTTATTATAATTTTTTCTAATTAAAATTGCAGCATCCGAATAAACCAGAGATAATGATCAAAGTATAAAATTTGAAGGAGATTCAATTTTTAATAAATCAATTACAAAAGGTATTAAAATATCGTATTTTTCATTTTTTAAAATTTCAATGATAATATCAAATAAGTTATCATTGTCTTTTTTTGCTTTTTTCTCATCTTTTTGAGTTCTTTGTATTCAGGCTAAAGATTTTGAATATCTTTCTTTCTTTTCCTTTTGCTCTTCTTTTGTTTCGCTTGTTTGAGCTCCAATTTCTCAGGAATCCAAATCTTCGATACTATCTAATCACATAATTATAAATAATTAATAATTTATTTATTGTATATTGGAAATTTTTCGCAAAGCATTTTTATTTCATTTTTTAATTCCTTTAATCTTTCCTCATTACCACTATTTTTAATTGCTTCAAATATAATTTTTGCCACTATTTTCATTTCATTTTCTTTCATTCATCTTGTGGTGATAGCAGGGGTTCAAATTCTTATTCCAGAAGGATCCAGAGGTTTTCTTGGATCGTACGGGATCATATTTTTGTTGCAGCTAATTCATACTTTTTCTAGTGTAATTTCAGCGTCTTTTCAACTTATTCAAAAGCTTCAAAAAACATCTATCAGTATTAAATGATTATCTGTTCATCAAGAAATAATCCTAAATCAGTAATTTTTAAGTTCATCCGAAAGAAGTCTAGCATTGTCTATAACCTGTCTAGAATACTTTTTAAAATTATCATCCAGGGCTTCTTTAAAAGCTATGGCTTTTGCTGCAATAAGATTTTCATGTGGTCATCCTTGAACTCAAGGAAAAACAGCTCTAGCTATCTTAGGTCAAAATTCATCTTTTGACATTATAATTGCCCCTCTCGGTCATCTTAATGTTTTATGTGTTGTTGTTGTAACTATATCACAGTATGAAACAGGATTTTCTAAAACACCTCAAGCTATTAATCATGCAATGTGTGCTATATCTGCCATAAGTACAGCTCAAACCTTATCTGCAATTTCTCTAAATCTTTTCCAATCAAGATTTCTGGAATAAGCACTGAATCATGCTATTATCATTTTTGGCTTATGAAGAATCGCTAATTTTTCAACCTCATCCATATCTATAAGTTCAGTCTCTTTATCAAGATTATATCAGACAATATTATACAAAAGTCATGAGAAATTAAGAGGATGTCAATGACTAAGATGTCCTCATTGATCCAAACTCATTCATAATACTGTATCTCATGGATTTAAAACTGCCATATAAACGGCTAGATTTGCTGGAGAACCACTTAAAGGCTGAACATTTACATATTCTGCCCCAAAAATTTCCTTAGCCCTATTTATGGCTAAATTTTCAATTTTATCAATATTAATCTGTCATGCATAATATCTTTTTCAAGGATATCATTCTGAATATTTATTTGTAAGAATACTTCCTGCGGCTTCCATTACCGCTTCAGATACATAGTTTTCTGAAGCAATTAACTCAATTTCATTTTCTTGTCTTATTCTCTCATCTTCTATGAAATTAAATAATTCTTTGTCGAATTTTTCTATATATGACATATTTGTATTGTTAATATTATTTTATTGATCAAGTTAGTGTTGTTCATGAATTCGTAATATCAGATAGTTTTCTCTTTTCCTCTTCTTTCTTAAGATTTAAATAATACTCTATTGTTTTCTTATTATCTTTTAATTCTATAAATTTATTTAAAATTTTCTTAGCTTCATCGAGCTGTCTATCAAAACCATTAGTATAATCCTCTTTTGTAAAATTCACTTCGATATCTGGATTTATTCAAATTCAATCTATTCAATGATCCAAAGGAGTAAACCATTTTGCAACAGTTACTTTAAGTTCACTTCAATCTGACAAAATAAATGGTTCTTGAACAGATCATTTACCATATGATTTTTCTCAAACAATAATTGCAATATTATAATCTTTAAATGCTCATGCTGTGATTTCTGAAGCAGATGCAGAATTTCAATTTATCAATACAACAATTGGTATTTTCTTTGAATCATTTCAATAAGAAAAATATGATTTATTATTTAGTGGATTTTTTTCTTTCGTAGTAACTAATATTTTATCTTTATCTACAAAATTTGAAATAATAGAAACAGCTGTTTCTAAATATCATCAACCATTATCCCTTAAATCTACTATCAATCATTTTATATTTTTAGAATTCAGATCATCTAAAGCTTTTTTAAACTCATTTCCTGTTTTTTCTCAAAAAATAGATAACATAATATATCAGTTTCCATCAATGATTTTTGAATCGACTGAGGGTATATTTATTTTTTTCCTTATAACATCCTTTTTTATTATTTCTTTTTCTCATGGTCTTATTATTTCTAAAGAAACTTTTGTTCAAGCTGGTCATTTAATCTTGTTTACAGAATCTATAAGAGATAAATTTTTTAAATCGATTCAATTTGCTTTTATTATAATATCTCATGATAATAATCCTGCTTCTTTGGCTGGTGATCATACAATCAATCTATCAATATATACTCAAAAATCATTTTTTTGTATAACAGCTCAAATGCCTTCAAAATCTCAATTTAATGTTTCATTGAATTGTTTTGTCTCTTCTATATCAAAATATTCGCTATGTTTATCATTTAATGATCAAACAATTCATTTTATCATTCAGGAAATAAGATCCTCCTGTGATATATTTTGAAATGAATAATAATTATCTTGTATTATTCTATATGCTTCATTGAATAATTTCAAATCAATATTTTTATTTGAATTATTCAATAAATAACCTATATTCTCTATAGTTGTATTATTTCTTTTTAATGAAATATTTTCAAGAAGTAAATTGATTTTATTATTACTTCATAATAAAAAACCTCAAAAGAATGAAAATAATATAAAAAATATCAGAAATAATGATTGTTTCTTGGAAAATTTTAACATTTATATATTTATAATGTAAAAAAATAAATTAATTCTTTTAACAACTTTATAATACTTTTTTTAATTCAAAAAACAAGTCAATTAAAATAAAAATTATTAAATAAATTAATGTTAAAAAGTATTATTTTTTTCCTTTAAATAAACTTAAATCCACCTTAAATAATTCTTAAATTGTTAAAAAATTATTTATGTTATTTTTGATAAAACCGCAATTAAACACTTTAAAAAAAATTATTAATACTAATACTATATATAAATATATTAATAAACTATTATAATTAATTAAGAAAATAATTTTGTAAAAAAATAAATATATGATAATATGAATTCAACTTAATAAGAAAATAAATTATGTTTTTGTGAACTTTTTATAAAAAATATAAAGAAAGAGAATATAGAATAGTTTTAGTTAAAGATTTAATAAAAGGTCTTGATATAGATGATAGTCAAAAACAACTTTATATTGAATCTTTAGAGGTTTTAGATGAAGAAAGTCTGGATAGATTTTATAAAAAATTAACTTCAGTAATAGATATAATAGAAGAAGATATAAATAAACAACAATTTATAAAAACAAAAGAAATAGCTAATTTATCAAAAAATCAAGAACAAATAGATAAAATACAAGAAATAAACTCTTTTAATTTTTTATTAGATAATATATAAAAATATGTGAGATAAATTAAATTCAAATGAAAGTTCAGAACAAAATAAATTAAATATTGAATCATTTAAAAGTTTAAGCGTAGAAAATACACAAGATTTTTATGGAAAAATTAATTCTTTACCAAACGGTAATTATCATAATATTCTAAATCAGGCTATATCTTCACAATTAGATAAAAATACCTCTATAAATGCAAGATTGAATAATTTAGAAAATAATATTGGTTAATAAAATATTAATATAAATTTGATTAGCTTATTTTTTTGTATAATATAGGGAAAATATTTAGTATTTTCTTATGAAATCTTTTAAGGTAAATTGTGTAAAAAATAATCAGAAAATTGAAATTGTTGTAAAATACAATTCTTTAGAGGAAGCAAAAAATGATCTTCATAATCAATGATATTCCATAACGGAGATAAATGAAATTTCTGAGTTCAATGAAAAATCAGGAATTTTTTATTTTGATGCAATAATAAATTGAAATAATAAAACTGGTCAAATAAAATCAAATGATATCTTTAAGGCTTATTTAAAGCTTGTTGAAGATTTAAAATATGAAATTATTTATATTTACGATAAAAAAGATTGTGATGAGAATTATAAAATAATTCTAAATGAAAAAATAAAAGCTAGTTTTAATCTTTATAAAGCGAATAATGGTCCAAAAGAAAAAGAAGATAAAAAAATAAAAAATGAAAATATAAAAAAAGAAGAATTATCTGAATTCTTAAAAAAGGAATTAAATTTTTATTATGGAATTATTGATAAAACCATAGCAAAAATGGATAATATTTTCTTGAATTACAGGGATTTTATAGATAACGATAAAAAAAATAAATTAGATCAGATTTATATTGCACTAAAACAAATCAAAAATCTGACCAATATTAATAAATTAAAAATTATTTGAGAGGTTTCACTTATTAAAATTTGAGAATTTGAACTCGAGCTTATCTTAAAGAATTCGCTAACTAATAAGAAAGATATATTAAAGGATACAAATAAATTATTAAAAGATCTATGATCTAAAAAAGTTGTAAAAATACAATGAGATGATATATTTTATATATTAAAAAAAACCTTTTCTGATTTTTCTGAAAATTATCTTAATTTTAAAAATAAGGAAAAAAATAAAAAGAAAATAGATAAAAATTCATATGTTTATTATAAGGCTTTAAGAGAATTAAGTATTTATAAAAATAAACTCAAAGAAACTAATATTAATATAATAAAATGTCTGTTTAAATTAGATAAAGAAAATATAAATAAACTAAAACTAAGGAAAAAACTTATTTTACAAAACATATCACTTACAAAAAACAGATTAAAAAATAATTCATTTTCATATATAAAAATAATAAAATGAATGGATTTCTATAAAAAAATTTTTTTATTTTTTATTCATAAAATAGGAGATTTACTTGTTTATTCAATATTAATTTTTAGTATTTTTTTTACTTTTGCTGACGTTTTTGATTTAAAGACAAATTCGAATTCATTAAAGATTCTAATAATTTTTTCATTTTTATGACTTATTTTTAAAATATCAAAAAATATTCCCGTCTTATTTTTTTCAAGTTTTTTGTATATGGTTTTTTTTATATTTTTAAATATTAATTTTTAAAGGAATGTATATATTCTTTTTAATTATAAATATTATTTATTCATCAATTTTCTATTTATTTTGACAATACATAGAAGTGATTTTATTTCTAATATTAGGTTTTATATTATTTTTATATTTTAGCCCTTTTTATTTTTGAAAAAGCCAAGATAAAAAAAATAATTTTTTATCTGATTTTAAATTGGATAAAGAAAAGATATCAAAAATTATACCAAATATACAAAAAGCCTCTTATTTCATAGCTTTCCTTTTTTTCTATATTTCACTTTATTGAATTTCTGAAAGCTTTTCATGAAATCTTTTTTCTATCTTTACTTTAATAATATCTTCAAGTCTGATTCTTGTATTTTTCCATTATCTAAAACTTGATAAAAATATTATTTTTTTGATATTCAGGTCTAATTTTCTAGTTTTTTCAATTTTATATTTCATATTTTTTATTGTTTATTTGTTTGATTTTTCAAAAATAGATTTTATTTTCGTTATCAATAGTTTTTTATCTTTATTTTGACTTTTCTGTGTACTTATTTTTGATAAGAAATATCCAATATTAAAGAGAAATATCTATTATATCTATACACTGATCTATCTTTTTTTATTTACATTTTTTTATTTCTATATTAATTTCAATAATATTTCGATTCTATTATTACTACTTTATATTTGAATGATTTATTCTATTATTTATTTTGAATATTTTCCAAAAATAAAGTATTTCTCACAATTTAATGAAACATCAAAATATTTATGAATAGCTTTTAATTACCTGATTGTTTTTATTTCAATGTTTCTTCTATTTTTTTATTCTAACAATTCTGAGATAATATTTATTTTAATTGCATGAATTATATTTAATCATTACATACATTCAAAATTTCAAAATTATCTTTCATATTTTTTGGTTTTATTAACCTTGATTCTGTTTTATATTAAGTTTTTCTGAATAAATATAGATAATTTTATATATACAGTAATTTTTATTTTTCTTTTACCGTTTATATTCATTTCTTATTCCTTTGTAATAAATCTTAAATATTTCTACGATAACTATTTTCTTCATTATTTTGCTATAATCTTTAGTTTATCTTCAATAATCTATTATATTATCATTTCAAAAGATTTGGATATACTTCATATTTCTATTTTATTTTTCCTTGAATCTATTTTATTTTTTACAAGCTTTATCAAATTAAAAAAATAATGATGTTTAAAAAGATATTATTAACGATATTGGACATTTTTTTAATACCTGAAGAAAAAATTAAATTCAATGAAATCTATTTAAATAAAACATCTCATTATAAAAAGGAATTAAAGGAATTATATTTGGATAATGTTTTTGTGTGCCTTGAATATGATGAAAATTTAAAAAAATATTTAAAATCCTTTAAATTTGAATATAATAAGAAACTTAAGTTTGTTTTTTTAGAATATCTTGAAAAATATTGAGATATTATAATTGATAAATTTAATAAAGAAGATATTATAGTTTGCTGAAGTCCTTTATATTTTATAAATCATATTAAAAGATGATATAACCAGACTTACCTTCTTTGAGAGTTATTTGCGAGTAAATTCAATCTCCGGTTCTCAAAAATACTTTTTAAGAAAAAATATACAAAATCTCAATCCAAATTAGAAAGAAAAGATAGATTAAAGAATCTATGATGAGTTTTTCAAATTAAGAAAAAATATAAAGAAAAAATATCTTGAAAAATCATAATCTTAATTGATGATGTGGTTTCAAGTTGAACTACAGCAAATGAAATAGCCAAGATATTAAAAGAAAATTGAGCAAAAGATGTTGTATGATTATTTTTAGCATCGGGTAATTAAATAAATGTTTAAATTTAGTAAATAAAAATTAATATGTCAGAATTTTTAGAAGTATATTGAGCCAAAACTCACAACTTAAAAGATATTTCAATAAAGATACCAAAAAATAAGCTTGTTGTTGTGACAGGTGTTTCAGGATCATGAAAATCAAGCCTTGCATTCGATACTATTTATGCTGAATGACAAAGAAGGTATCTTGAAAGTCTTTCCACATATGCAAGAATGATTATTTCTTGAATAAGTGAGGAAACCAAAGTGGATGATATAAAATGACTTTCTCCAACAATAAGCATCAATCAAAAAACCGTTTCATCGAATCCAAGGTCAACTGTTTGAACTATAACAGAAATATATGATTTTTATAGATTGCTTTTTCTTACTATTTGAGTGCAGAAATGTCCTAACCATCCTGAAATAATTTTAAAGAAGGATACCTTAGACGATGTTTTGAATTATATAATTTCATTAGAAGAATGATCAAAGTTCCTTGTATTGGCACCGATATTTAGAAACAAGAAAAAATACTCGACAGAAGAAATAAAAAAAGAAATCCTAGATTTAGGTTTTATAAGATTTATGATCGATTGAAAAGTTTTTTCTATATGAGACGAAATAGATATAAAACTGAAAGATGATTCAAAAACCTATATTGTTATTGATAGACTTGTTGCTGAAGATATAAAAAATAATGAAAACATTAAAAAAAGAATCAAGGATTCACTTGAAATTGCATATAAAAATGGATGAAATATTTTGGAAATATTTAATATGTGAAATGGATCAAAAAAAGAAAAAACAAAAGTTTTTTCAAGGGAATCATTTTGTCCAAAATGTCATTATAGCTTGCAAGAGTTAACTATATCAAATTTCTCATTTAATTCACATTATTGAGCTTGTCCAACTTGTCATGGTTTATGAATGCAAGTTGCATTTTTGGAAGAGAGTATCATTAATCAAAAGTTAAGTATCAATGAATGAGCGATACTTCCATGGAGTCAACATAAATACTATACCATGATTTTGGATGTGGTGTGCAAAAAATATAAAATAGACTGCAATAAGCCATACTATAAGTTATCAAAAGAAGATAGGGATATAATCCTTCATTGAGTCCCTGTAATTTTTGAAATTCCTTTTTCTTTTGAATTTTGAGAAGAAAAGGTTTTTAAGACAAAGTATGAATGAATAATACCAAATCTTCAGAGAAAATATAAAGAATCACATGCTTGAGATGAAATGAGTCTCAAAAGAATAAGTCAATATATTACAGAAATAGAATGTGTAGAATGTGGCTGATTTCGTCTTAAGAAAGACTATTTAAATATTTTTATTGAAAATAAACATATCTGAGAGATCTCTAATTTTAATATAAGAAAATCAATTGAATTTTTTGATAAATTGAAACTTAACGAATCGGAGAAAAAAATCTCGAAGAATATTTTGAAAAATATAACTGAAAGATTAGACTTTTTGGCATGAGTAGGCTTAGATTACATAACAATTTCAAGAAGGGCCAATACTCTTTCGGGTTGAGAATCACAAAGAATAAGACTTGCAACCCAAATAGGTACAAGACTCGAATGAATAATATATGTTTTGGATGAACCATCAATTTGACTTCACCCAAGAGATAACCACATGCTTATTAAAAATCTTAAAAAACTCTCAGAAATTTGAAATACTGTCATAGTTGTCGAACATGACGAAGATATCATGAGAGAGTCTGATTATATAATCGATATTTGACCCTGAGCATGAATTCATTGATGAGAAGTGGTTTTTAAATGAACTTTCGATCAAATATTGAAAGATTGAAAAAGTGATACAGGAGCTTATCTATCAAACAGAAAAATAGTACAAGCAGAAAAAAAGGAAAGAAAACCATCTTGATTTATAGAAATAATCTGAGCATCAGAGAATAATCTGAAAAATGTCGATGTAAAAATACCATTGTGACTTTTTAATGTTGTGACCTGAGTAAGTTGATCATGAAAATCGAGTCTTATTTTAGATATATTATCAAATCATTTGCTTAACTCTTTTTTAAGATCAAAACATACTGTATGAAAAGTTAAGGAGATAAAATGAGCTCAAAATTTAGATAAGGTAATAATAATGGATCAATCCCCTATTTGAAAAACGCCACATTCTAATGTTGCTACCTATACTTGAGTATTCACTTATATAAGAGAGGTTTTCGCACAAAGCCAGGAAGCTTTAAAAAGATGATTCTGACCTTGAAGATTCAGTTTTAATACAAAATGATGAAGATGTGAAATATGTGAATGAAGTTGAGTGAAAAAGATAGAAATGCATTTTTTGCCAGATGTTTATGTGGAATGTGAGAATTGTCATGGAACTCGTTATAATTCAGAAACACTGGAAATCAGATATAAATGAAAAACTATTTCGGAAGTTCTTAATATGGATGTCGAGGAAGCTTGTGATTTTTTTGCGGCACACCCAAGAATCGCAAGAGTATTAAATGTCTTAAATAGCGTCTGACTCGGATATATAAAAATATGACAATCAGCGCCAACTCTATCATGAGGAGAATCCCAAAGAATAAAATTAGCTTCAGAACTCTCAAAAAGATCTACATCAAAGACAATCTATATTTTGGATGAGCCAACAACTTGACTTCATTTTTCTGATATCCAAAAACTTTTGAATATTTTAGAATGATTGGTTGATAAAGGAAATACTGTTCTAGTAATCGAACATAATTTAGATCTGATTGCCAATGCTGATTATATTGTAGACATTTGACCAGAATGATGAGACAAAGGCTGAGAACTTATGTTTAGCTGAAGATTAAAGGATATAATCAAGGTCGAAAAATCATATACCGGACAAGCACTAAAGAATTATTTTAAGAATAAAGGAATAAAATAATGAAGAAAGTTTATATTATTCCATGATATAAAACAAAAAAAGATGATGTCTGATATCAGCTTATTTCAGATTTTTTTGAATCAAAATGAATTAATGCTGTTATTGTGGATATAAAATGGGAAAAGCAAATCATGAGCCAATATGTTGAGCAATTCATAAAACAAATCACAGATTTCAAAGATGAAATATATATTTTAGGTTTTTCATTTTGAGCTTTCATTGCTTTTTTATCTAATAGGATTCTGAATCCTAGGATGCAATTTTTATGTTCATTATCCCCTTTTTTTAAAAATGATCTAAAACATTTAAAAAAACCATGGTTAAGATTTTATTGAAAAAGAAGAATGGATGATTTTAAAACATTTTCTTTTGATGAATTAGTAAAAAATATAGATTCAAAAACTTTCATATTAGCTTGAGATAATGAATATTTTTCATTAATAAAAAGATCTAAAATAGCTAATAAGAAAATAAAAAATAGTGAATTACATATTTTAGAATGAGTAGATCATAATCTTAATGATATAAGATATCTTCAGACATTAGAAAAATTAATTAAAACTTTATAATATGCTGCAATATCTAATACAAAATCAAGACATCACCAGTTTTTCAGGATATAGAACTAAAGCTATTTCCAAATATTTTTTTGAGCTGAAAAACTCAGAAGATTTAGAGAAAATCCCGGAAATAAAAGATTTTGCAAAAAAAGAAAACCTTAAAATCTTATTTTTAGGTTGATGAATGAATTCTTTTTTTGCTTTTGATATTTTTGATGGAATTATTATAAAGAATAGTTTAAAATGATTTGATATCATAGATTGAGTTCTTGAAGTTAATTCTTGAGAAAATGTAATTTTTTTGGTTTCAAAAATTCAAAAAGACTTTTGAATTGATAATTTTAAGCCATGGAGTTCTTTACCGGGAACTGTTGGCGGTGCTATTGTTTGAAATGCATGATGTTTTTGACTTGAGGTGAGCGATTTATTAATTTCTGCAAAACTTTTTGATTTAGAAAATAATACAATAATAGAAGTAGCTAAAGATTTTTTAGGTTTAGAGTATAGGAATTCAAGACTAAAAAAAGATAAGAGATATTTTATAATTTCTGCGAAATTTGAGATTTTAAAAAATATTGAAAATTTTTACAGTGAAGATTTCAGATTCAAAAATCAGCCTAAGGGATTCAACTGTTGATCTGTATTTAAAAATCCAACAAATGATTCAGCCGGAAAACTTATTGATTCTGCAGAATTGAAATGAACTAAAATCTGATGAGCGGAAATATCTGAAATTCATGCAAATTTCATTGTTAATACTTGAGAAGCAAGCTATAAAGATATCTTAGAATTAAAGAATTTGTGCCAAAAAGTTGTCTTTGAAAAATATTGAATAGAATTAGAAGAGGAAATTAATATTATTGCCAATTAAAATGTTTAAAGAAACTTATAAACAAATAGACCAAAAAATTAGAGAATCTGCTTCTATTGCAGTGATTTCACATAAGTCACAAGACGGAGATGGAATATGATCGACAACCGCTTTTTATGAAATAATTCTAGAGAATTTTACAAATAAAAAGATCGATATCTTCAACTCTGATCCAAAATCAGAATGTCTTTCATTTTTGCCAAATTATGAAAAAATTCAAAATAATTTCAAGTTCGATAATTATGATCTTATAATAATGGTCGATATTGCAAGCTTGAAATTATCAGGTTTTTGAAATGATAAGGAAAGCTTTAGCGATAAATTCATTATCAATATAGATCATCATTTTTCAAATCACAATTATTGAGATATTAATCTTGTTGACCCTTCAAAGCCTTCTGCAACAGCAGTGTTGTATGATTTTTTTGATTTCATGTGATATAAGATGAATAAAAATGCTGCAACTTGCCTTTTGACTTGAATCTACACCGATACAGGCTCTTTCATTTATTCAAATGTCACGCCAGATACATTTAAGGTTTCATCGCATTTAATGAAAAAATGATGAGACGTCGAAGCGATAAACTATAAATTCTTTTCAAATAATAGTTTCCAATTCATGAAACTATATGCCAGAGCACTAGAAAGGCTTGTTATAAGAAAAAATTATGCTTTAAGCTATATAAAAAACGAAGATATATTGGAGCTTTGATGAACTCAGGATGATTTAGGTGGTATTGTATCAAGGTTAAATGAAATGAGTGATGTTGATTACATTTGTTTTTTGCATGAAAAATGAGATATCACAAAATGTTCCTTAAGAACACAAAAAGAAGATGTAGATTTAACGCTGATTGCTGGTGAATTCTGATGATGATGACATAAAAAAGCAAGTGCTTTTACTATTGAATGAAAGATAATGACAGAAAGAGATAAAATATTCATCTTCACAGATGATGGAGAAAAAATTTACTTTTAAGAATTAACCATGGAGAAAATAAGATTACAGAAATATTTAAGTCAGGCCTGAATTTGTTCTCGGAGAAAAGCCGAGGAATTCATAGAGGCTGGATTGGTTTTTGTTAATTCTGAAGTAGCGACAATCTGACAAAGTATTGATCCTGAAATCGATAAGGTGACTCTTAAAAGTGAGGAAATCAAAAATAGACAGAATTATGTCTATTATAAAATAAATAAACCATATGGGATTGTCACCACTTGCCGACAAGATTGAGAATCTTCAATACTAGACATTGTAGAAATTCCAGAAAGGGTTTTTCCGATCTGAAGGCTTGATAAAAATACAACAGGGTTAATACTTTTAACCAATGACTGAAGGCTTTCAAATTATCTGATACATCCAAGATATGGACATGAGAAAGAATATGTTGTTGAGGTTTATTGAAAAATATCAGACGAAGAACTTGAATTCATGAGCGAGTGAGTTTATATCCTTTGAAAAAAAACACAAAGAGCCGAGATAAGAAGACTTAGCTCGTGAACGTTCTCCATAATCCTAAAAGAATGAATGAATAGGCAAATAAGAAGAATGGTAGAAAAAGCATGACATGAAGTCAAAAAACTCAAAAGAATAAGAATCGAGAATATTTTACTTTGAGATCTGAAAGAATGAAAATATATCAAACTTGATCCGGTGGAAATAAAATGATTGGAGGAAAGACTGGATATCAAGTTAGGATAAATATTAAAAAACATTGCCTCAAGATGTAAATATAATATTTTTGACTTAAAAAATCTAGTGTGATATTATGATTCAGTAACTAAAATAATTCTTAATTCGTAATTAACAATTAACCATGTATCCACTAAAAACAAAAAAATCCTACGATCCAAATAATTTATCATCAACAGCAAATATATTCACAACAGTATATCTTTGAAATTATGTTAACTGAGATTTCAGAGAAATGGTATGAAGTCATCCGTGAGTTGATATAGTACCTCAATCAGTCAATGATTCTGTTTTTGCTTGTCTTGGTTGAACTGTGACTTTTGCATGAACAAATGCCTCTCAGGGTAATTATATTGTAATAAAACATGTTTGAGTTCCTGATCCAGATGATTCTGATTTAAAAGCTACAATTTATAGCTGCTACCTGCACTTGTCAGAATTAAAAGCTAAGACCTGAGATATTGTTAAAGAATGAGATGTTATCTGAAAAAGTTGAAACACATGAAATTCAACTTGAGAACATCTCCATTTTCAAATAGACAGAGATACTGCACCCTTTCATCCTTACTGGCCATTCAGTTTTGCTGAAGCTAAAGATGCCTGAATGGGTTTTTTTGATGCAGTAAACAAATGATTGAACATAGAATTTTGAAAAATGCACACACTGAATCCTTTATTATATTTAGATACCCTGCTTTATAAATGAATAGAGACGGACACGACAACTATAGCAAGCATTTGAAACCAATTGAAACCAAAAAAGAAATATTTTACTGATATTGCTGCTGACAATGAGCAAATCAATTTTTTAGCAGAAGCCGGGATAACAAAATGATATGATGATGGAACATTTAGGCCAGAAGGCAATATTTCTAGAATCGAGATATTGGCAATGGTTTTTGAATTTGCGAAAATCAACAATATAGGTCGTTGAAAATGCCCTTTTTCAGATGTTGCTGATTCTGATTGGTATTGCAAAAATGTGATTACAGCAAAAGAAATGTGAATAGTAAGCGGATATCCAGATGGAACATTCAGACCGAACAATCCAGTCACTAGAATTGAGGCAATAGCGATAGTCCTTAATACAGTTTTATGAAAAGCTAATATTCCAGACGTTTCCTGATCATTATTCAGCGACATAGAATCAAATTCATGGTATGAAAAATATGTATACAGCGTTGTTCAGGATTGACTTTTGGAAGTTGATTGAGCACTATTCAGACCAAATGACTTCATGAAAAGAAAAGAGGTTGCTGAGATTTTGTTTAATTTAAAGAAATAAAAAATTTTACCAATATCAATGTTGAATTAAAAAATTAATTAATTTTCTAATTTAATGTTGGTATTTTTGTTCAAGGTTACAGTCATTTTACCAACTTTTTATCATTCGACCCGCTCTTTTTGTC
>CAYWJC010000150.1:0-1974 GCA_964458505.1 uncultured Candidatus Peribacteria bacterium
TGAACCCATTAAAGATTATGACCAAATAATACTTATGATGGAAGGTGAGATTTTATGAATATGAAAACATGAAGAGCTCTTAAAGACAATTCCCGAATACGTACAAATATATAATTCACAACAAAGCACAAATGAATTACAATCTTAACGATGAAAAAATACAAAAATGAGAATCCTTTACGGACTCGTTTAAAAAAATTTTAGCTTTGACGAAATGAGAATGAAAAAAGCTCATCATTGCAATATTCGCAATAATAACAAATTCAATCTCCACTTTATCATCACCTTTTTTATTGGCTTATACAATAGATAATTATCTTAAAACAAAAAATTTTAATTGAATATTGCTTTTTTCAGCGATCCTCCTTTTGATTTATATCATAGAAAGTGCAGCAACTTATATGCAAACAAGAACAATGGGAGAGGTTTGAATAAAAGTCCTTTTTAATTTGAGGAATAAGATTTTTTCAAAGCTTCAGGAACTTCCGATCGCATTTTTTAACCAAAACAAGACCTGAGATCTTATTTCAAGGATAAATTCAGATACTGAAAAGGTTAATCTATTTTTTTCTCAAGCATTGACACAATTCATATGAAATATTTCATTGATGACTTGAACATGAATTTTTATCTTGGCGCTAAATTTTAAATTATGAATAGTAACATTATTGCCAGCATTGCTTGTTGTCATAATAACACGTTTGCTTTCGTGATGGCTCAAAAAAAGGAATCTCGAAAATCTCAGATCGCTTTGAGCAATGAGTTCAGAAATTCAAGAAAGCCTTAATAATTTCAAGGTAATGGTAGCCTACAGTAGACTTGATTATTTCAGGGATAAATTCAAGAAATTCAATGATAGAAACTATGAAGCGTCAGTTAAAGCCTGAATTGCAAATAATATTTTTATACCCATATATTGATTTGCCTCCAATTTGGCACAGCTTTTAACTTTAGGCTTTTGAATATATTTGATTTCAGATTGAAGTTTCACATTATGACTTTTGATCTGATATCAATTTTATATAAATTATTTCTATAACGCATTAAGGCAAATAGCTGCTTTATGGTCTTCATTTCAGCTTGCCCTAGCGTCGCTTGATCGTATTAATGAAATAACCTCCAAAAAATCAGATATGTTAATTATTCCTCAAGAAGAGCAAGAAGCAACTAACTCGATTATAGAATTCAAGAATGTTTTTTTCAGATATCCTGACGGTACAGATGTTTTGAAAAATGTTTCTATATCTTTGGAAAAATGAAAAACCTACGCTTTTGTAGGGCCAACATGATGATGAAAAACAACGACGGCATCTTTGATGGCAAGGCTTTATGATCCTTCGGATGGAAAAATAATTTTAAATGGAAGAGATATAAGATCTTATGATAATGTCGAAAGAGCAAAAAAAATATGATTCATTCTTCAAGAACCCTTCTTGTTTACTTGAAATATCCGAGAGAATATCTTGTATTGAAATGATAAATATTTTAATTATTCAAATGAAGAATTACTCAAGGAATTAGAAAATAAAAGTCTAGCTGATTTATTATCAAAATTCGGCAAATGACTTGAGACAGAGACAAATTCAGGAATAAGCCTTGGGCAAAAGCAAATAATAGCATTTATAAGAGCAATTTTAAAGAGTCCAGATCTTTTGATCCTTGATGAAGCAACTGCGAATATTGACACCATAACCGAACAAATTCTCGAAGACATATTAAAAAAATTGCCTGCAAATACTACAAAAGTTATAATTGCACATAGGTTAAATACAATAAAGAATGCTGATTCGATTTTCTTTGTGAATTCCTGAATAATAACACCGACATGATCCATGGAACATGCACTGGATATGTTATTGCATGGAAAAAGGGAAAATGATTAAATTTTATTTATATCAAATTCCTTATTTGCTTTTAATATTTTGAGTATTTTGCATTATTTTTTTAATTATGCTAATATTATATAGTATTGAT
>CAYWJC010000151.1:0-2710 GCA_964458505.1 uncultured Candidatus Peribacteria bacterium
ATATGAGAACAACATAGAACTCCTAATAGAATCCTGACATCCCCGTATTGTTATTTTAACAAAAATAGTTAAATTAAACTAAATTTTTTAAAATGTTGCCTCATTATAATAAGAAAAGTTCATTTTCAAAATATTTTTGATTTTAGTAAAATATATTATACAATAACGCCAAATTAACCAATGAAATATGCCTTTAAAAAATAAATACAAAGTATTCGCAAGTTTCTTAATCATATCATCAATTTCCATTTTTTCTTTTGCCCTTGCTGAAGAGATGGATGTTACAGCAAATATTCCTACATGAACATATGATCATGCGATTAAAATTGAGTTAACACCAAGTTTGCAAAACGCTAAAACCTTTTATAGTTTTAATCCGAACTGAACACCGGTTGATTCATATCTCTATACCTGATCTATCTTAATCAAATCTTCAACTCCTTTGATTTTTTTCAGTTTCGTAAACACTAAAGTTGAATCAAAAATCAAACAGAATGATTTTACGATAATTTATCCTGATTCCATTAATTTATCTTGAAACTATACTTTAGATAATGATAAAATCAATTGAGTAAATATCATGAATAATGAATCTAAAACTCTTGACATCAGTTATTGGGAAGTAAAAAAAGATGAGGTCAATTTCGTCATTCCAGATTCGACAATCCTGAATCCATGACAGACTTTTTCTCTGGATTCTAAATTTTCTTGAACAGGATATATTTCCCTCTTCGCTCCAGATTGAGAAAAAAAAGATTTTATAGAAATAATCGAAATCGTTAAATCTCCTGAAATAAAACAAGAAATTATTCCTGAAACTAAATATATTCCAAAAAAGAAAATTGAAATCTCAAATGATTCAACAGATGTTCCCACTGATTCAGAAAAAGTAAAATCTGACAATTTAAATGCAGATATAAATGTTAATTCAGAAAAACCTGATAATAATATATGAATATCAGAAAATATTTGAGATTCTATTTCAAAAACAGATGAACCCCAAAAAATTGAAACAAATAATTCTGATAATAGTTTAAATGATAATTTGAAGCTTTCCTTGAATGAAACAAAAAATCAATCCAATTTACAGATATTGTTTTGAATTATTTGAGTACTATTTGTAATTTGAATAATATATCAGATTACGCTTAAAAGAAAAAAATCCTCTTAAATATTTATTGAATATTCAAGTTCATTATCGAGTGAAATCTGGATAACTCAAATCAAACCAAAGATATTATACTATCTGAATTTTCAGTATTTTGGCTCCTATAGTTATGTAAAAAAATCGATAATGATTTCAATGAATTATCAAGTTGATTTTTTTCAGGTTCGCTGATTCAATCAAATTTTCCATTTTTTATAAAATCATTTAATTCAAGAAAATCTGCCATAGCTTTGTGAAAATCAAAACAATCTGCAAATTCTGGGTAAGCAATTAGAGAAGATAGTATGTTATAGATTTTAGGATCATTGGCTCTATCTTCATTTATAGATCCAATCAAATCAATCAATTTTTCAGATAATCCTTTATGATTTGGTAATTGTCTGTAATTTGGTAATCTTCTCAATTCATCAATTAAAGCATCTCATTTATAGATTGAAATATTCGAAAGATTCATAATATTTTGTGTATCATAAGATATCTTTTCATTTTGCTCCATAAAAAATAAATACAATTTAAATTAAAAATTATTTATCAAAGCTTTATCAATTAATGTTCTAATTGCTAAATCTTTTCAATCGGGGCCAATTCCACATTCATCTTCTTTATTCCAACTCCTCCTCAAAATGCGATATCTGCAATATTTTCTTTGATTGATACGATTGTTCATATTCAGAATTTTGCATGATTAACCCTATCTCAAAGAGAAAAAGTGGATACATCATTATGTATGATAGTTCTTACTTTCGGAGTAAAATCAAAATCCTTTATTGAATCAAAAGCAAAATCAGGTTTAGCTGAAGAAAATCAAAAACTGTTGTTTCTCTTGCTTTCGATTTTTTCAACATATGCTTCTGGAATTTCCCTAATGAATCTTGAGGCAGGATTTGCTGAATAATTTCAAAACATATATCTTTCACTTGCTCTTGTGATATATAGATTTTTTTTCGCTCTTGTCATCGCAACATACATAAGTCGACGTTCTTCTTCCAGTTCTTTAGCTTCAAGAAGGGATCTTGAATGTGGAAATATTCATTCCTCAGCTCATGCTATAAAAACATTATCGAATTCAAGTCATTTTGAAAGATGGACAGTCATAAGTGAAACTTTTATGTTATTTCCAGTCTCTTCCCTGTCTGCATCAGTTATCAAGGCTATTTCTTCTAAAAACATATTAAGTGCGTCACGAGGCTCAAGTCAAGAATATCTTGAGGCCATATTTTCGAATTCCTTCAGATTCTCGATTTTACCTTCACATTCATCCTTTCCATATTCATCCAGCAAATATTCTTCATATCAGATTTTCTTGATAATCTCCTTCATGAGTAGCTCTATTGAATTTTCATCTATGAATTTATTGAAATCGTTGCACATTTCCTTGAACCATTTTATTGAATTCCTTGCGCTTGGTCATAATTCAGTGACTTCATCTATGTTATCCATAACATCGATAGGACTAAGCCCATAATTATAGGAATAATCGATTAGTACATCCACTGATTTTTGTCATATTTTACGTGATGGAACATTTATGATTCTCTTAAG
>CAYWJC010000152.1:0-3879 GCA_964458505.1 uncultured Candidatus Peribacteria bacterium
TTTGAAAATCTTTCAAAAAGCTTTGATGTTTTAATGCCAGAACTTCAAGATGCCTACGATAAAAAAGATTTACGACCGACAATACAGATCATAGAATGAAAAAAATGAATAAGGCATGTTTTTGAAGATATTGTGATGACTCTTAAAAAAGGAGAGATATACTACAGATACAGTTCGAGATCGAATTTTTGAGATTTTCATGCTCTGGAAAATTATAAGGAAATAAGGGACAAGAAACAGATACAAAGACTTGTAATAACTAGCGAAAAAAGGGCTATATGAAGAGCAAAAAAACTTGATAGAGAAGTTGTGTACATTCCTGACTGATATGAGCTTTTTGATCAAAACGTCGCAAAGATGATCTATGCAAATAAGGTTGCCATAATTGATTATAATACTTTAACTTCCTTTATTATTGAAAATAAAATACTTGCAAGTTTTGAAGAAAAGATATTTAAGACACTTTATAAATTTCTTAAGAAGCTTGAAGAAAATAAATTGTTGAATTAATTCATTTAAACCTTATACCAAAATGTTATCATCAAATAGGCTCATTAAAAAATCTGCATTTTCAACAGCATTTGCATCTAAGTCATTATTAAAATAAACGTAGACTTTCTTTAAGTTTTTTGAAAATTTATCAATTTCTGATTTCCAATATCTTAATTCATCTTCGCTGTATTTTCACAAAAACATACTTTCCGGTCAATGAAATCTCATATACGAAAAGTCTGCCGTTGTTTTTATGACATATGGATATCTTGAAGAATTTGCAATCACCAGGGCTACATTAAATTTTTTGAGCAAATCATATATTTCTTCCTTGAACCAACTGTTGTCTCTGAATTCTATTGCAATGTCAGGCTTATATTCAAAATCATCAAGAGTCTGAACTATTAATCCAAAAAAAAGTTCAAGTCTATCTTTATTTTCCTTGAAACTTTCTGGAAGTTGTATTAAAAGCGATCATAGTTTTTCTTTTAGTTCCTGAATATTGGCAAGAAAAAGCTTTACTGAATTTATCATTTCATCATCGATTTTCAATCTTTTCAAATGTGTGTAAAATCTCGGAGCTTTTATGGAAAAAATAAAATTATCAGTAGTTTCACCGTACCATTTTCTGAAAACATCTTTCTTAACAAAATGATAGAAAGTTGTGTTTACTTCCAATGTTTTATAATGTTTTGATATATAAGAAAGTTTATTTTCATTCTTTAAATCGTTGGGATAAAAATTTTTATCCCAACTTTTATACATCCACCCTGATGTTCATATCAATATTTTGGACATGATTTTGATTATTCTAGATATTATTTAAGGAAATATTGAATAAAGTATACTGTTAACTATTGAGAGAATAATACTAAAAATAAGAGCCCACCAAAATCAATTTACTTTGAAGCCTGGAACGATTTCAGAAACAAATAAAATTATAATTGCATTTATAACCAAAGTAAAAAGTCAGATTGTTAAAATATTTATAGGCAGTGTCAAAAAAATCAAAATGGGCTTAATGAAAGCATTTACAAGTCAAAGAACCAAAGCAACCCAAAATGCAGATAAAAATCCAGCTATTGTCACTCAAGGTAAAATATATGCTGTTATAATCACGGCAATTGCAGTAATAAGCAAATTAATAATTATTCCCATAAAAATTAAAGTTAATTAATAAAACTATCTATTATATTCAGAATGGATAAATATACAAAAAAGTGAGTTTAATAATTTATTTTTATAATTAATATTGATTTTTTATAAAAAAAGCCTATTTTGTGAACCTTTATTTTTAAGATTTATTAAGATGTTAAAGAGTGTTTCTTTTAACCTAAAAAACAATTGGAAGGCCTGACTTTCAGTTGCAATGATAAATATCCCTTTGTCTATTTCGCTTGCCGTTGCCTCTGGAGCCTCTCCTTTGCAAGGACTTTTAACGTGAATTTGGTGATGAATATTTGCTGCGATATTTGCATCAAGTAAATATAATATATTTTGAGTTGCTGGGGCTCTTTCTGGAATTCTTCTCTCATTTGTATTGGCAAATTGATCAAATTGACCATGACTTCTTCCATTCATTGCTATTTTTTCTTGAATATTCATTTTTCTTGCTTATTTTTTCAAGATTACAAAATACATAACATTGATTCCAACAACTGCGCTGCATTGATTTCTCATTTGAGTATGAATTTCGATAGCAGTTTGACAGATTAACTCTGCACTTTGATTAGCCCTGCCATCATCAGAAAAAATATATACTTGAATTTGGCAAACAATTGCCCATATAAAAGATACTAACCTATATGCGTTTTGACTTTTCCTTATAAGTTTTTCTTTTCTTTTTGTTTGCAAGAAAAAATTCCCTAATTTTCCAGCCGTTATAATTATAACAATTTTGTGAATATGAATAGGTTATTTGATAAAAAATTGAACTATACCTTGAAATATAATATTGCTTTCTGATAAATATACATGAATGACCTTTTCTCCTTTTTTGAATATTTTTTCTGCAGTTGAAATAGATAGCTTTGGTGATTTTATGGAGATATCTAGAAAAGTTTTTTCAATCTCTCTTATTGTTGCGATAATTGCAATTCTTGAAACGATAATCTCAGCTAAAATCGCAGAAACGATAACCAAATCTAAATACTCAAGAGAAAAAGAGGTTTTCGGCCTTGCCATGTCCAATATATTTTCTTGACTTTTTTGATGACTACCAGTAACTGCTGTTTTCGTGCGTACTGCATTTAATATTGAATCAGGAGCAAAATCAAAATATTCAGCCTTTTTAGTGTGAGTCTTTACATTACTTCTTTCTGTAATATTCTTTAATAATTGATTCTTATTTTTGCCTTTTCCGATAATAGCTGCCATCCTGATCAATATTGCTATTTGACTTATTGATATCGGTCATTTGAAAAAATTGTATAATATGCAACATTTTGCCTTATATGTAGCACTTATTACTGTGTTTTTCTATATTTTAGAAGACCCGACCTTCTGAATTGTTGTAGGTACTGCCGTCTCTCTTATTGCATATCTAAAAAGAGTTACATCCTGATGAGCAAAGATTTCACTTTTCAGAAATAAGAAATTTTTTGAAAAATTGGATTTTTGAAATTATATTCAAAACAAGCAACAAGATTGAGATATTGTTTTGCTAAAATTTTCAGGCTGACTTAATTATCTTAATCAAGAAAACAATATTGCAAATCTTGAACAGATCAATAAAAAAATCACGGTTATCCTTTCATTTACACATATGTGAGATCTTGATATTGATTGAGTTGAAAGTATAAATGAAGCATTCATGACTCTAAAAAGCAAATGAATTGAGTTATATTTTTCATGATTAAGCTGATTTTTTCAAAAAATCATGTCCAAAACAAAAATTTACAAAGAGCTTAATAAAGAAAATAAGGTTATAAAATCAACTTCAGAAGTTTTGCACAATCTGCTTTGAGATAATTTTCATTCATTTTAAATATAAAATTGACAAATAATGTATTAAAAATATAAAGTATGAACCCAAGCATCTAACTAAGGTGCTCATCAAAAGGAGGTAGACATGAGACGTTTAATTGTAAGTTTTTTCACGGTGGTATTCATGTGGTGTGTTCCGGCATTTGCAGGAATATTCAGCATCACTGGTGGCAAGCCCCCTATCGACAAGACAGTAATGCCGGTTGTCGAGGAGTTCAAAAAAACAACCGGTCACATCGTGACAATCGTCAACGCCGGACCCAAGAAAGGACTTGAAGACCTTCTTGTGGGAAGAGCACAGCTCCTTGTTGTAATTAAAGACAAGGGGCAGATAGAAGCCATGGCCAAAAAAGAAGGGATTAAGCTGGATCCTTCGGAAATCGTATTCACCGAGATAACGAG
>CAYWJC010000153.1:0-1734 GCA_964458505.1 uncultured Candidatus Peribacteria bacterium
TTGGTGAAGCTATACTATAATCGATGAATGAGCTTGATTCAAATCAAAAAGAATCACAGTTCTATCTTGAAAAAAACTTTCTTTACAAATGCATTACCATAGATCAGAACATTGGGTAGTAGTTAATTGAACAGCACTAGTGACAATATGAACTGATGAAAAAATTGTCAGAAAATGAGAAAGTGTTTTTATACCTGCTTGAATGAAACATAGGCTTGAAAATTGTTGAAAAATAGATCTACATTTGATAGAAAGCCAAATTTGAGATTACCTTGAAGAAGATGATATAGTCAGATTCGATGATGACTTCTGAAGAAAATAAAAATCTAATTTAATTTAATATGATTGTTGAAGATATTATTCAGGTTTGAAATCCAATTCTTTCAAAAAAATCAAGGCCAGTAAAGGATTTTAAATCTACTGAAATCAATAAGCTGATAGAAAATCTTGTTGATACAATGAGATCAAAAAATAATATTTGACTTGCCTCAATACAAATTTGAGCTAGCTTCAGAATTTTTGTCACAGAGGTTAGAAAAACTGCTTTCAGAAATCCTAAAGATACAGACAAGTTAAGGATTTTTATCAATCCAAAGATTGTCTGGAAATCAAAAAAAGAAGTGGAAATATATGAGTGATGTTGAAGTGTGGCATATAGTAAATTATTCGCTCCTGTAAAAAGACCAGAAAAAATAAAAATAGAGGCCTATGATGAAAATTGAATTAAATTTGAACTTAAGGCTGATTGAATTTTAAGTAGAGTGATCCAGCATGAATATGATCATTTAGAGTGAATTGTGTTTACACAAAAAATAACTGACATTTCAAAAATCATGAGTTCTGAGGAATACATAAAAAAAGTGGGAAAACAAAAAAATAAATAGTGAAAGCTATTTATTTTTTTGTTTATCATCTTAAATCAATTGTACCTTTTCTTTTTTTAATGATTTCAATCTCTTTTTGAGTTTCATCGATTTCTTCGACTTCCTCTCTTTCAATCTTCATATTTTCCTTTACTACTTTCTTTAAGGCTGAAATAAGTGTCTCAAATGAATCGATATCTTCTTTTTCTTCTGCTTTAACCTTGTCTTCTATAACTCATTGGATATATCAAACTATTTGTTGAGGAGACTTTGCATCCTCGAGGATAAAATCAGAATTTTCTCATTCAAGATGAATTATAATGTTTCATTTATTTAAAAATCAATCCCACATTGTTGATTGTTTCAATTCAATTCACTTAATATCTTCATAACCTATATAAACAATGTTTGTCTTAAAAAACTGCCAATCAAGATCAATGATTCATTTTTCTGTAATTATCCAGACATCGTTGTACCAATCAAAAATCTGATACAACAAAAAGATATATATGACAAAAAGATATGCTTCAAAATAAATGAATTCAACTATTTCTTGGATATGAAACGAATTATAATGATAGAAAAATGACGGTATGAGGACTCAAAAAAACAACCATAGAATTATGGTATCTATAATTCCTGTAACATGCTTATGACATATATCCAAAGCTTCATCTTCAGAATTTATATATTTTTGAAAAAATATTTCATCAAAATAATTTATAGACATAATTGGATCTGGCTTAGATTTTATATGATTATAAAAAATATTCTTGATATGTAAATAATATTTTAAAGTATTTTTTTATTAGTAATGAAAAAATATAACCCATCCGCCCTGTCGGGCACCTTCCCTATATTAGGGAAGGAA
>CAYWJC010000154.1:0-2897 GCA_964458505.1 uncultured Candidatus Peribacteria bacterium
TTCCTTCCCTAATATAGGGAAGGTGCCCGACAGGGCGGAAGGGTTACTGTCGCCCTTGTTTTTGACAAAAAAACAAAAATATCTATAATTCTAAAACTACAAATAAGCAAAAGCTATGGCAAAATTAATTTTTAGTGAAGAAAATCTTGTATGATTGGAGCAAAAAAAGAAAGATCTTGAACAGCCATGAGTGGATCAGATCATAGATAGAATAATATCAAAAAATAAATCTGAAAAATTAACGGATAATGTAAGAAAAAAAGTTGAATCATTAATTAAAGAAATCGAAGAAGTTAAGCTTTGAATCGAATTAATAGATCAATGTCTAGAAGAACAAAGAGGAAATTTAAGATCTTTTCTTGAAACAGACAAAGGAAAGACATTGAATAGACAGAAACATTTTGAGGATCATACAAGAAAAAGATCATTACGCAAAAAGCCGAGCAAGAAAATCTACTACATCCAAGAAATGTTTTCTTTGCCATCGGATTATTTTGAGTTGGAGGATGAAGATATTAATCCAAGCAAAGAAAACAAACTTTTAAACTATTTGATAATTAATCCCGCTTTCATTAAAGATGAATTTTTGATTTCAATTTGAGTGGTAATAGAAAAAGATTTTACGAAATTGAACGAAATCGAAAAATTGAAATTTAAGATAGGATTCATTCCAAAGCTAAAAGAACTTTTCAAGGATTCAATATCCTTAAAGACAAGCTGAGATAAAAAAACTTCAAGAATATTATCAGTAGAGAATTGAAAAATACTGCTTTTCCAAACAATTCACACCAGAAACGGAAAAAATATTGGCTGATACGAAAAGAAAATTCAGGTATTCCATGACATATACTCGCTATTTCGTAGCCAAATATATACTTCAAGAATCTTAAAAGAAAGACAAGAATCAATAAGAATGATCTGAATCAAGTTCATGCAATTGATAAATTCCTGGCTGGAAAAATTCAAAGATCAAACGGAGATGAAAAATGAATTGAATTCAATAAGAAGGAAACTTTGAAATTCAAGAAGCTTCTATGAACAAAAAATCATCAAAGATAGATTGGAAAAGATAAATTTCGATCATAAGCTCAATAACAAGAAAAGTCTCGAATGAGCCTTTAATGACACGCAGAATGCTTTTTTGACTAGACTTTCTCAAATATCGAATATAGAGCATCAACATGTTATTTTACAAGAAATAATTGACCATGAAGAAAAATTATGGAAGATCTTCGAATCTAATTTTGCTTTTTTCATTAAAACATTGGATCAAGAAGATTTAAAAAGAATAATAAGCTCAAATGATGATGAGATCAAAGAAAAGTATCTTATTGAAAACAAAGAAAAATTAAGAGAATTCTCAATAATTTTGTCTCAATATGATTCAATGAAAATTAATTTCTGCCCTTATCCTTTTTCAAGATTCCACGAAAGAATCCTGGAAATAGGTAAATATGTGAATTCTTGTATGAAAAACAATAATCTTAAATGAGTTATTGACTGAATATTTTTCGTGAATATTTACCTTAAGATGCAAAGATTCGCATTATTCATATTCCAATCAGAAAATAGACTTAAGCTTTATGAGATCTACGATGGAAATATGATCGATTCAATTTACCAAGAATTGGTTAATATAGAAAATATAACCAAATCAAAAAATTTTCTTGAAGAAAAAAATGCTTGAGAGAAGTTTGATGATATTTTCTTTAATTTTTTCAGACAGATTGATGATATGAAGGTGCTTCTAAAAGAATGAAAAGTAAGCGAATTATTGAAATATCTGGAGAAAATGAAAGAATGATGGAAATAGAAGGATAGATTTTGTTTTGAATGGTTTAGGAAATTATTTTTCAAGAATAATATAATAATGGTATGGATAAAATGGATTATGAAAAGTTTTTAATATTTTAAATCATACCCTTTTTAAAATTTCATTAAATATTTTTTTAGAATATCATTTTTGTCAAATTTCCCAATAATGATATTTACAACTTGTTTTATTTAAAAAGAAAAAAGGAATTTTTATTGTAAAACATCTAGGTTCATGCGGTGTCCATCAAAAAAAAGAGTATGTTTTATTTAAAAGAGTACAATAAAAATTGCTAAAACTAAAATTTAAATAAAAACATGAATAAGGAACTGAAATAATTAAATTTTTTTTTGATACTCTATACATTTCTTTCAGGGCTAATATTGAATCTTCTATTGGAACATGTTCCAATACTTCAAAACATGCAATTAAATCAAATTCATTGTCATTAAAAGGTAAATCTATAAAATCTCAAACAATATCTGGTTTTAATGTTTCATCATGATCAAAAGTTGTAATATTATATCAGTTCAATTTTATATTTGAAGATAAAATATTACTTCAAACTCAGATTTCTAGTATTTTACCAGGATTTAAATTTATTATAGAATTTAATTGATACCAATAAGTTATCCACACAAACAAAGGAGAACTATTTTTTCATTTATTGAGTATATAAAACTCTTTACTATCAAGTTGAATATTATTTTTCATAAAAATTATTTTTAAAAAAATAAAAATCTTGTTCTCATATTGGTTTATAATTAAATCAATAAGAACAGATTTTTTCTATAATTTTATTTTTGTCACTTGAAGTTATTTCACAAATAATTTTTAAATTATCTGAACAATTCATGAGTAGTTTTTTCATTCAGTCAATTACATTTTCTTCAAATCCTTCAACATCAATTTTAACAAGATCAATGTTGTTGATTTGTAGATTATTAGCACAAATAAACGTGTCAATATCAATAATTTTAACATTAACTACATTATTTTTTTCAAACTTATCTAAATCTGAAACTGAAATTAATCATGACATGGCACTTTGCGGATGCATATGAAAATTCATTTTTCATTCAAT
>CAYWJC010000155.1:0-4267 GCA_964458505.1 uncultured Candidatus Peribacteria bacterium
TAAATGATTGAAACATATCTGAAATGAAAACCTGAGAATGAAAAACTCTTGTAGCAACGATTTCAGCATATCTTAATGCGCTTGTTTGAATTCCCGTCCACATCGTTACGGTTAATGATTATTTAGCATGACGTGATGCTAAGGAAATGTGAATAATATACAATGCTTTGTGATTGAGTGTCTGAGTGATAATTCATTCACAAAACAATATCCAAAAACAGGAAAATTATTCAAAAAATATAGTTTATATTACAAATAATGAATTATGATTTGACTATCTTAGGGACAATATGGCTATCGCTAAGGACAGAAGAGTTATTTGACCTTTGTTTTATGCGATTGTCGACGAAGTGGATTCTATTTTGGTGGATGAAGCTAGAACACCTCTGATAATTTCTTCTCCTGATATGGAACCAACAAGCAAATATGTAAAATTTGCTCAAATTTCAAAGGTTCTGAAAGAAAATATTCATTATAAAATCGATGAAAAACAAAAAACAGCAACATTGACAGAAGATTGAATTCAAGAAATCGAAAAAATGCTTTGAATAGATAATATTTATGTCTCTGCACATTATAACGACATTCATCACATTGAAAATGCTCTGAAAGCTTGAACTGTTTATAGAAAAGATATAGATTATCTTGTCAGGAATGATGAAGTAATGATAATCGATGAACATACTTGAAGAGTTCTTTCTGGAAGACGATATTCTGATGGACTTCATCAGGCAATCGAAGCAAAAGAATGAGTAACAATACAACAAGAATCAAAAACTTTAGCCTCTATTACATTCCAAAATCTATTCAGGATTTACAAAAAATTATCTTGAATGACCTGAACAGCAAAAACTGAGGAAGAAGAATTCATTAAGATCTACAATCTTGAAGTAATGGTTATTCCCACAAACAGACCAATGATAAGAGATGACAAATCGGATTTATTGTTCAAAAATGAAGTTTGAAAATTCAAATATCTTGTAAATCTAATAAAGCAGTATCATAAAGTCTGACAGCCGATTCTTGTGTGAACAGTTTCTGTTGCAAAATCAGAATATTTAAGCGATTTACTGCAAAAAGAGTGAATTCCACATGAGGTTCTTAATGCAAAACAAGATTCAAGAGAAGCTGAAATTATCTCAAAAGCAGGACATTTCTGATCGATTACAATTGCGACAAACATGGCTTGAAGATGAACTGACATCAAGCTTGATGAAAAAGCCAAAGAGTTAGGCTGAGAAATTACAATTTGAACACAAACATATAAAGTTTGATGATTGGTTGTGATTTGAACAGAAAAACATGAGACAAGAAGAATCG
Organism: uncultured Candidatus Peribacteria bacterium; assembly: GCA_964458505.1. GTDB lineage: Bacteria > Patescibacteriota > Gracilibacteria > BD1-5 > UBA2023 > JAQUEK01. The sequence continues at coordinate 1,321 of CAYWJC010000155.1, forward strand.
ACAATCAATTGAGATGAAGATCATGAAGACAATGAGATCCTTGACTTAGCCAATTTTTAGTATCCCCTCAAGATGATATAATGAGAATATTCGGTTGAGATAAATTGTTTTGAATTTTCAATTCTCCGATGTTCGCATCTATTCCAGATGACGAACCGCTGATGGAATCAAAAATGCTTACAAAAAGAATTGATTGAGTACAAAAACAGGTTGAATGAAGAAATTTTGATATAAGAAAACATGTTTTAGAATATGATGATGTATTAAATAATCACAGAATGGTTATTTATTCAAGAAGAAATAAGATTCTGAATCAAGAAAACGTACATGAGGAGGTAATAGAAATGCTTTCAAACCAAGTTTCTAGCTTTATTGATTCAAAAATTATCGAAGATAATTTCGATAGAATTGAGGATGAAGACAAAATGAATATCGTTGAAGAAATAAATAATTTTGCAAATTTTGAAATAATTGATATAAATACATTTGAAAAAACAACTACAAAACAAGAATTAAAAGATGAAATTTATCCTCTTCTTCTTGATAAAATACAAGAAATAAAGTCAAGCATTAAAGAAGAAGATTTTTTTGATTTTGAGAAAAAAATATATCTGCAGTCAATAGATGAACTATGGATGAGACATATTGATGATATGTCACATTTAAGAGAAGAGGTCGCTTTCGAAGGATATGCACAAAAAAATCCTTTGATCGTTTATAAGGAAAGATCATATGATAAATTCATTTCCCTTCTCAGCGAGATAGAATTCAAAATCATCAAATGAGTTCTTACAGCAAATCCAAAATGACAAATAGAACAAATTGAAATAAATGAAAATAATCTGAGTCTGCTTTTTGATGAAGCATGAATTTCTTGAATAAATTCACTCGATGATCTTGGATGATTGAAGAATCTTCTATCTGATGCTTATGAGAAAAATTTTAAGATGAGCCAAAGTGAAAACGATTGAATAAGGGTATATAAAGCTGATAATAATGAGGTAAATCAAACGCAATATAAATGAGTTTGAAGAAACGAACCTTGTCCTTGCTGAAGCGGAAAAAAATTCAAGCATTGTCATTGAAAATAATCAAAAAATAATTTACACATTAAATTAATATAATGGAAGAAAATAATATAACTTCTGATAAGGAAACAATTGAAAAGACTCCTGAAATGGAAAACCCTTCAAATGAGGTCAATACGGAAATCACTGAATTAAAACCGGAAAAACCAAAAATGGAAGAATTCATAGAATTCGTAAGGGATTTGATAATAATTTTTATTATCGTAATGATAATAAGAACTTTCATTGCAGCTCCTTTTCAAATAAGTTGAAGTTCTATGGAAGCAAGTTATCACGATAAGGAATTTATAATTGTCGATAAATTTTCGTATGCAAAAATATGATCTCTTGCAATTTGAAATCCTTGAAGATGAGATGTTGTGATTTTTAGACCGCATGCATCCAATTGAAAAGAATTTTACATTAAAAGGGTTATCTGACTACCATGAGAAAAAATCAAATTTCAGGATTGAGAAGTCTATATTGAGAAGAATAATGAATTCATAAAATTAAACGAAGATTATCTTTCTACAAATAAATGAAAAACTTTCTTGCCTGCTGATGTAAAAGAAAACACCTTTACAATACCTGATAATGAATATTTTCTGATGTGAGACAACAGAAACAACTCTTCGGATTCTAGATCTTGTTTCTTATCTTGTTCCATAGAACCATCAAGCCACTTCATAAAAAGATCTGATATTTTATGAAAAGTATTTCTTGATTTTGGATATTTCAATATATTTAAAGAATGAACACTACAGATCTGAGATTTAAAATGGATTGATCCTCCAAGATTTCTCAATACTCCAAAAACTTGGGATTATAAAGAATTGAACTAAGTTTAATATTAATAAATCAAGGATGGTTTTGATTTCAGAAATCAAAAATAACAAAAAAGTAAAACTTCAAAAATTTCACGCGAATATTTTGGATATCATTTGATGAATTATAAATGATGAAGATTTTAAAAAATTAAAATCACATCGTCACCATATTTTCTTCAACAGATATGAACATTTAATCAATGCTTCTATTATTGCATATAAAGTCGCAAAAATATTCAAAGCAGACATTAAGACCTGTACTCTAGCTTGAATTCTTCATGATTATCATTTCACAAGAATCAAATCATATAAACATTGAATCATTGCTGCTGAGAATGCACAAAAATTCTGAGTTAATGAAAAAGTCACTGAAATAATAAAATCTCACATGTATCCTTTTTGAAGAAGTAAAGTTCCAAGATATAAATGAAGGGATTTCTGGGTGGTAAAATCTGCTGATTTCTTATCAATGTGCTATGAGATATGTCATTCTGTATTTTTCCTATCTTTCAAGTGAAAAAATATAATTAAAATAAAGAAAAACAGATTACTTTTGGACTTATTGGAACAATAAAATTTATATTAAACACCGGTGTTGAATTGCACCGGTGTTGATTTATAGTATTAAGATAATCAAAATCATGTTTTACTTATTAAACAAACCATCTTGAATCTCAAGTTTTTGAGAAATTTCAAAGTTAAGAAAATTGCTTAATATCAAAAAAGTATGACACACTTGAACTCTTGATCCACTAGCTACATGACTTCTTCTTGTTGCAACCTGAAATTCGACAAAACTTATTCCTTATCTTGAAAAATCTCAAAAAACTTACGAGTTCACCTTTAATCTTGATTGATTCACTGAAACCTGAGATTTATGATCCGAGATTCATTTTCTCCCTAAAGAATTAATAGATTCAAATAAGGGAAAAATAACTCCCGAAGGAATCGAAGAAATCTTAAAAAAGGATTTTTCTTGAAAAATCACGCAGATTCCCCCAAAATATTCTGCAATTAGCATTGATTGACAAAGAGCTTATAATCTTGCAAGAA
>CAYWJC010000156.1:0-3489 GCA_964458505.1 uncultured Candidatus Peribacteria bacterium
TCTTGATCTTAAGACATGTGAAATCTGATGAAAAAAATCCTTGTCATCAATTAATAAATCCTTTCAAAGAATCATGTCAAAATAAAATCGTTGCATTATGACAATACTAATTACAAAATATTAATTTTATGATTCTATTTTTTTAAAGCAGAAAATCAAATTCATTAATTAAACCATTAAAGTTAAAATATACAAGTCCATCTTATTGCATATGTAAAAAAGATGTGATACAATTTCTATAAAACAACTAATGACCTTAGCTAAAAATGCTATAGTTTAAACATAACAAAAACAAAAATGTGAACATCTTATGAAACAAAAGATCCTTACAAGGATATTGCATATTCTAAAACAAAAAATAGAGCAGCAATAAAAACGACCTCTTCAAATGCCCAAATTGATCAAACTCTGAGCGAATCAAATGTTTCACTGGATATTGATATTGAATTAATTTTGGATCAATTGAAAGATATTTTAAAAAGCCCTTCACCATTAACTCTTTATAAAAAATCAAACGAACTTAAGGAAAATTTTTCTGCTTTCATAAATTATATTGCCAAAAAATTAGCAGAATGATTCAATTCTCAAAACAAGACTGTTATTCTTTCAATGTATCAAAATGCAGGTTATCAGCAAATTTGGATCAACAATCTTAAAAATTATCTTGAGGATTCAAAATATTTCGATTTAAATTTATATTTCAAAGCAGTAACAGTTTTTAATAAGGAAAAGCAATATCTTGCAAAATGAATCTTAAAAATGTATTCATGAAGCTCAAAAGATCAAATAGATTCTTTTTTACATAAATATAAATCTAAATATAAGTTTGAAGACATCAAGGGTATTTTTGATAGCCTAAGAATTAAGGATGCAAAAATAGAAACAAAATATTTGGATGAAAATAAAGTCGAAAGGTTTCTAGAGCAACTTTTTCTTGCTGGTAATATCGATTCAGATAAGCTTTTATGGCATTTTTGGATTAATATTGAAGAAATGAAATCAAAATTCGATGATACTTATTCGATTTTTTCTGATATTACAAGAAGTTATCTTAAAAATGTAAGCTTAAGGGATAAAGAAATTATAGAGTTTATAAATTTTGAAAAAAATTCGTTGGTAAAAGAAGAATTAGATTCAGAAATTAAAAAATATTTTGAAAATAAAGAAGATTTCTATAAGTGCGTTGTTAATATTCTTTCCGAGAAAAACACTGTCGAGAGATGATATTTTTGGAGCTATGTAAAAACTGAGATAATAAACAGACACTACAAAGAAATAACAAGATTGTTCTATTGGAATAAACAGGCGTGTTCAAATAGAAATGAATGGTCAACACTAAAATGAAATTTTTTATTAAATGAAAAGAATACTTTCAGAAACGAAATAAATTGAATCCTTTCTTTCAAAACATTGATATTAAATCTGAATAACAGTATGCTTTCACCTTTTTTGAAACCGATGGTATATGATATAGTTTCAGAAAAAATAAATATATCACAAAAGGATTTATTAAAGCTTAGATATCTTATGACCTTGATTTTATCCGAAAACTATACTGAATATAAAAAAATATATAATTTCTTTGAGGATCTTGAAACTTTTTTGGATTTCAATATGTGCAAACTCAATTTTATTTACGTAAATTTCAAAAAACTTAAGATTTATGCATCTTTAATAATTGTAGCTTCGATGGTCCTTTCATTTTTATATGTTTACGCACCTGTTTGAGTTTTTGTTTCGGTTATATTGCTTCTATTGTCATATTTTAGAAGTCATTTTTGGGCATTCCATGCTGGAATTGAATGGAATTTCTGAACCAAGACATTCGCGACGATACTTCTTGCTATTTCCTGATTTTTCTGGATCACAAACTTAAACAAGACTAAAATTGATTTGAATGACCTGACACAAAAGGCAGAAAAGTTATGAACTTATAAAACAGAAGAAGCTGTGATAATTGTTTCAGCAAAAATCTGAAATTTGAAGATATGAGAAATGGTGGCTGATATTTTACAGACTAAAAAATAATGATGAATTTCAAAATAAAAATCCTTCTAAGCATTCTTCCATTTTTGGTTTTTTCTTATGCTATCGCGGAGCCTTATAATATCGATCCGAATTTAAGTAAGAAACTGATTTCTGATATCCGAACAGGAAGCTGATCTTTTTCTGAAAAATTTGAACAAATCCAAACCATAAAGCAAAAGCTTTCAAATATTGAAAATAGTACCAAAAAAAACGAATTTATACAAAACATAACAAAATTTGAAAAAATTTTCATTCTTGAAAATCTTAGGAAATATTCCGTATATAAATATTTTGGCTCAAAAAGCAAAAAGATTGATTTGAATTATTTCAGGAATTGATATCAGGTTATCTCAAGAATTGATATCAAGGCGGATATCCATCCGTATTATTTGATCAACCTTGAAAAAAACATCAAACAAGAAAAAAATCTAAATGAAGAAAGTAATAAATTCAAGGCATATATCTTTTTGATAGCCAATTTAAGAGAAAAAAATGAATTTATCAAAATAGAAGACTCTTTATGAAAAATTAGTGAAATAGTCAAAAGCTCTGATTTTAAAAATAAAGCAAGCTCATATGAGCAGTATTTCAATAAAATAATGGTACAAGAAAAAATCAATAAATATAGTATTAATGATTTTTATAAAATAAAAGAAAAGATTCTGAATGAAAAAATCTCTCCAAACTCAAGATATTATAATTGATTTTTGTATTGGTATTCAAAATATTTCAGTATTCTTAAAAATTGAAGTCTGAAGTTATCGTCGAATATTTTGCATGATTTACAAATAAAACCATTAAGCTGTGAATCAAATTCCGCAACGGACTTCATTAACTATTTTTATGCAAAAAAATGAATTCCATTAATAACCGAACAAGAAATCATAGATGCGCTACCAAAATTTGAATTTGCTATAAGTCAATCTTCCAACAATCTATTTTGGTGAGATCCAAATTTTTGATTTGTTTGAAGCATTGATTGAAAACAAAGCAGAAATCCGAACAAGATAACATGATATTGAGTTTATGCGGATCCTATTTCAAAAATAATTTCCGATAAGCTATCAAACCAAAATTTAAAAATCAAAAAAAATATCTTCAATGAAAAAAATATTCTTGAAGCTTTATGAAACTGAAGTCCAATTATTTTCTGGTATCTTCTTCCTGTGGATACTTGATCAAGAATAAGCTACAATTTTGATCCCATCATATGGAAAACTCCAGAGTGAAAAACGATTAATTGATATATATGACAACATACATGAATAATATCTTGAGTGGATATCAATAAAAACTGAAAAATAGAAAATTTGTATTTTTACGAGTGAAAAGAAAAAAACTTGCAGGTAAGGAAATTTTCTGAAATAAGTAAAACCGCTAAATTATTTGATGAGATATTGTATATTAACACTGAAATCAGGTAATAATTCTAAACCTTTCGAGGCTCGCCAAAATTAATCG
>CAYWJC010000157.1:0-5440 GCA_964458505.1 uncultured Candidatus Peribacteria bacterium
CAAAGAAAGAGGAAAATGTGGTAGCTGAAAAACGGGTGCAGAATATAGAAGAACAAATATATGTTAATAACATCAGTCAGCCAGATAGATTACTAAGAGATATTTTTGAGTTTAAAAAATGATCAAACATGACTTTAGATGAATTTATTGACAGACAAGATTTGAATGAAAAGAATGTTAAACTTTTATTAAAATATTTTTGAAGAGAGTCTTATTATAATAAAAAATTATTTGATTTTTTTAGTCTTAGACAAATAACTGAAAAGCTTGATGAATCCATTATAAAAAAACAAAAAAATAAAAATAGACATATAACTTGAAACAAGAATTTAAGTTTTGATGATATAGTTTTAAAAATATTTGATTATAAGATTTGCAAGATTGGGAAGTCATGGTATATGGATTTCTGAAAATGATTTATTTTTTGAGAATGATTCATAAAAGTTAAATATAGTCCTATTGATTTTGAAATCGCGAAACTTATAGATATTGATGTGTCTAGATGAAATTTTAAAAAAATAGATCATATAAAAGTTTCTCCTGTTTGATGATTGAGACTTTTTATGGATGGAAAATCAGTTTGAAAAACATCGATAAAAAATGCAAAAGTTTCAGATGACAAAATCATTTTTCAAAAGATTACATTTAATACACTTTCAAATTGAATCATTGCTTTTGATGTTCATGTTGTCGATTGATATTTTGATAATATTGAGATTTGTGATAAAAATTGAAACACGATTTAAATTTTTAAATGGAAATAAAATTGACAAAACAAAAAATATATATATAAAATAATAGTTTAAAAATATTATTTTTTCATGAATAAAATAGAAGAATCAAGAGAAAATCAAAGGAGGAACAAAACTTGAACTACAATTTTAAGGAATTTAAATTCATTAAGAGTTTGAAGAATTTTAACATGCTTATGAATTTTATGAGTAATTTGATGATGAATAGCTTATAAAATCTCTCCAAAATATAAAGCTAAGATAGAAGATGTTATTTCACATGAAAAAAGCCTTAAATTTGATGATAAGAAAGTCTCATTTTGGGATGATAATAAAGTTTTTTTTGAAAAAGATTACGAGTTTACAAAGGAAAAATTTGAAGTGACTTCATGATGAAGAAAGATTGATATTTCTATTATTAATGACGCTTGACTTAATTTTTACAGAGTTTCGGAAAATGATTTTACAGTTAAGAAGGTAAATACTTGAAAATTTAAAACTGTAATAAAAAAAGATGCAAAATGAAGAATATTAAGGAATAAAAAAAGAAAACCAGTCAAAGAAAACATTCCGATTTATAAAAATGTTAAAGAAGCTGATTTTGATATTATTATTGAAAAATTGTCACAAATAGATAGATTCTCATATTTATCAAGGAAAGAATATGACAGAGGTAACCCTTATAACAAAACAAGTTCCTTTAATGTTCCAGCTAAAAATGTTGTTGTATGAATGCTTTTACCGATTCCTCTTGATTCTAAAATAAGGACAATATCTATTCCAAAATTTGCATATTATTGTAATATTGCAATAAATGAAATGAAGAGCGATGATATATATTGAAAGAAGGTAAAAGAACTTGCAGATTCCATTTGAGATGAAGAGTTGATAGCTACGATGATAGCCTTTGCGAGATCTGAAAGCGCTGAAGAATACACGAATTTCACGCAACCCATCTGAAAAGTGGAGCTTCACAGATGGGAACAATCTTATAAATCATTTTCTTTTACATATTTTCATATTTTAATGAGATATGAATGATTAAGAGCAAGAAAAAATCTTTGACTTACAGAAGGGCAATGTTATCATCCTGTAAATGCATCTAAATTGTTCCTTGCCTATTGGATAGAAAAATCAAAATCAACAAAAAAAGATATGAATTCCTTTTTTCCTTTAAATAACGCAGAAAAACTCAAGAGAGCATGAAAATTTTATAATGGTTCTTTTGCTTACGTGCCTAAATTGAGTGCAAATTATGGACATGTAAAGAAATTAATGAATTGAGATTCTTGATCAAAAAAGATATAAATTCCTTATCTAAACTTAATTTTTTTCAATTACATTTTCTTTTTTATGAAATTTTCTTATTTTAGAATGATAAACGATTTTATTTTGTAAAATTCTCAAATGTCCAAGGATTTCAGAAAAGAAAACGAAGAAAAGATAATTCCAAAATGGGAACTAATAAAGGATGTCTACAAAAATTATTTCAATGTAAGAAAAAATTTTTGGTGGCTTTTTTTGTTGCTTTTGCTCAATATAGTTTTTATAATTTCAGAGCCATATTTTTATAAGCTTTTCATAGATAATATTGAAAAATTTGCCTCAGATAAAATTTCTTACGATAACATAAAAGGAGAATTCATATTTTTGGCAATTGCGTGGACTATAATTTCCATAGCAGGAGTTATTGCTAAATGGATATATGAATTATTTTCAAATAGAATGATGGAAGCTGATTGGAAGGATTATGTCTTGAAATTGTGAGAAAATTTCATTTTTTTGCCTTATTCTGAATTTATAAATACCAATCCATGAAAACAGCAAAGTATTTTTGATAAATGAACAATGGCTTTATGGAATGTCGCATATACATTTCTTATCAGTATTTTGCCCCAAGTTCTGATATTTTTGAGTTTATTCATATTCTGATTTTATATAAATTGGAAAATGACTTTGGTATCATTGATATTCGTACCTTTAAGTATATATATTTCGTTAAAGATCTGAAATATCGCTTTCAATATGCAAAAGGCAAATAATGAAAATTGGAATAAAAGCTATCAAAGATTCAATGATGCTCTTAATAATATTTCAATAATAAAGGTTTTTTCTAAAGAAAAACAAGAAAATGAAATTCTTGATTCATATTTTTCTGATACAATAGACAAACAGGTTGATACTAATCTTTTTTGGACGCTTTTAGATGCGCTTTTACAATGAATACAAGTTTTTTGAAGAATTTCTGTTATGATTTTTTGAGTATTTTTTGTAGTTAAATGACACCTTACTATTTGAGAGCTTTTGGTTTTTGTATTTATTTCCTGAAGAATAATCGGGCCTATAAATTCTTTGCTAAATTCATTCCAGTCAATTATAAGGGAACTTGCAAATTATCATAAATCAAAACTCGTTATCGATACGCCTAAAGAAAAAAATGATTGAACAATCAAATTCGATGGATTGAAAAATGATATAGTTTTGAAAAATGTATCATTTAATTATGAAAAAAGCGATAGGGAAATAATAAAGAATCTTAATCTGCAAATAAAAAAATGACAGAAAGTTGCACTTGTAGGTCATACCTGATCATGAAAAACGACAATTTCAAATCTGATAACAAAATTTTATGATGTCATCTCTTGAGAGGTCCTTATAGATTCGATAGACATAAAAGACATTGAATTAACAAGTTATAGAAGCAGAATTGCTGCAGTTTTTCAGGATACAACAGTTTTTAATGATACGATTCTCAATAATTTGAAATATATAAAAATGGATGCCAGTTTAGATGAAATACGTGAAGCTTGCAAAAAAGCTGAAATCCTTGATTTCATAGAAAAACTGGAAAAATGATTTGATACCGAGGTCTGAGAAAAATGATTGAAATTATCAGGATGAGAAAGACAAAGAATTGCCATAGCAAGAGCTATTTTGAGAGATCCGGATATACTTATACTGGATGAGCCGACTTCAGCTCTTGATTCCAAGACAGAAAGCATTATCCAAAAATCTTTAAACAATCTGATGCGATGAAGAACATCAATCATAATTGCACACAGGCTTTCCACAATCAAAAATGCTGATAAGATATTCTTGCTAGAAAACGGGGAACTTCTTGATTCTGGAACACATGATGAATTATATGAAAGTTCAAAAGCCTATAAAGAAATGGTCGATTATCAGAAAAATGGTTTTTTGGAAGAATAAATATTTAAATAAATAAGTTGTTTAAAAAAAGATATAAAGAGAGTTTCTGTAATGAAATGAAAGTTACGAACGCGTCATAATCCCAATCTCCCGACCAAGACGGGGTTTTAGGGGGAGAAATCAAGATAAGTATAACAAATCGAACCAAAAACCTAAGATTGTAGAAACTTTTTCTCCTCCTAAAACTTTTGCTACCTTTTGGTTACAAAAGTAGAGAAGAAAAACTAGAAGTAAATAGATAATGAAATTAAGATTCTTAATAAGATTCATTCGACTCCACTCAGAATAACTATGATGTTGACAAATTTGGTGGAGATCCCGATCAGGTCGAGGATGACGGACAATGAGATTCTTTTATTTAAATAATAATAAAAACCAATATGAAGATTAACAATTTCATAAAAGAAACCAAAAGGTTTTTAGAACCAGCATTGGTTGATAGATGAATGTTTTTTAGGAGTATTTCCATTTACTTAATCATATACGGATATACATATTTTAACATATATTTCATCAGAGAAATAACTTCAAAGATAGAAATTTGAGACGTTGAATGATTCAAAAAGACATTGAGCTTTTTTATAATTTTCACGATTATTTTTTTCCTGATTAATTTTTTTGCTAAGAACTGGTGATGGGCGGAAATGCAATATTCGTTTATGAAACAGATTCATAGGATTTATATGCCAAAATTTATTGAACTTGATAACAATAAGGTAGAAAGTATCTGAACGGGGAAAATGATAACAATATTAAATTCTGGAATTTCAAATTGGACATATAATCTTATTGATAGCTTTAGATCGATTACACAACTTATTTTGGCTTTTATTTTTGCAATCTATATTTTTAAAAATGCTGGTTATATTTATCTTCTCGCTTTTATATTTACATTTTTGCTTGTTTATTTTTTTGTACATAAAGTGGCTTCTATTTCTGTAGAAAAAAGAAAACTCAGAACTGAAGTCGAAGTTCTTTACAATAATCAGTTTGTTAGAATGATAATGTCAAAATTTGAGATTTATCAGAATTCCAAAACAAAAAAAGAGATAGGGTATCTTGATAATCTTTCTGACGAAACAAAAAGATTAAACCTTTCTTTAAATAAATACTATTATTATCAATATCTTTGACCTAAGGCTTTCTTGTCCATATTTAGGGTGGTTATCTATTTTGTTGTTTGATTTTGAATATTTTCCAAAACCCATAAAATTTCAGAATTAATTTGAATAATCATGCTTCTGGGAGTTGTTGAAGAAACTTTCTATAAATTCATAGATTTTTTCACTGATTTTAGTAAGAGATTTTGATATATAAGAAAACTTTGGGAAACTTTCGATTCCATTCCCTTAATCCAAGAAAGAAAATGACTTCCGAAATTCATTTTTGAAAAATGAAACATAAAAATAAATAGTTTGAGCTATTCTTATTGAGATAAGCAAGTTTTTAATAATTTCAGTTTAAGTCTGATTTGATGAAAAAGAACAGCTTTGGTATGA
>CAYWJC010000158.1:0-6319 GCA_964458505.1 uncultured Candidatus Peribacteria bacterium
CGGGTTCGATTCCCGCCCCGGGCACCATTTAAATTCAACATAATAAAAAACAAATGTTTTTTAACTCGCTTCTCTCTAATTTATGAGGGAATCGAATAAAAGGGCATTTGCGAAGCAAATAGAAAGACAACGATTTGTCTTTCGGCCCGCAGCCGGCTCCGGCGTTTGAGGACAGATTCCCGCCCCGGGCACCATTTAAATTTAAATTATAACAAATTTTTTTTAATTCGCTCCTCTCCAATTTTGAAGAGAATCGAATAAGAAAACATTTGCTTTGCAAACAGAAAGACAATTTTATGTCTTCACAACTTAGCTTAATATATTGAATAAATAATATTTTGCTCCAGACACCATTTATATGTTTATTAATTTACGTTTCTTAATCATGTTAAAAATAAGATTATCTAGAGCCTGAAGAAAAAATTTAGCTTTTTACAGGATTGTTCTTACTGAAGCTAAAAGAGCGCCAAAACATTGATACCAAAAAGTATTGTGATTTTATAACCCAATTTCAAAAGAATTTAAAATGGATTTTGATGAGGCTAATAAATACATAAGCACTTGAGCTCAATACTCTGATAGTCTGAAAAAGATTATAGAAAGAAATAAATAAATTAATTTATCTTAATAATTTTTATAAAAAATGAATGCTGTAGAATTTTTAAAATTTATTATCACATCTCTTGTTAAACATGTAGATGAAGTTGCTATTGAAGTAAAAGATGATGATTTAGGAACATTATTAACTTTAAAGGTTAACAAAGAAGACATCTGAACAGTAATTGGTAAAGATGGAAAAACAATAAACGCAATTAGAACTGTATTGAGAGTTTATGGATCAAAAACAAACTCAAGATTAAATTTAAAAGTTGTTGAATAGTATAATTGATATTGAATTAAAAAGAGCTATAATATTATAGTTCTTTTTTTAAAAAAGTTTTTACTTTTCAACTTACTTGGATATATTCTTTCTAATTTAATTGTTTAAATAAATATATGGATATCGCATACGCTCAAACTACCTGACTTGTAATAGGTCAAACATACCAACTTGATGATATAATTAGAGTGGCAATAGCATTAGTTATTTTTATATCTTGAATGCTTGCAGTTTTTTTCATAATTTGGTGATGAGTTATGCTAATTTTATCTGGATGAAAAGAAGATAAAGTAAAGCCTGCAACAAATAGTATAAGATATTCAGTAATTTGACTTATAATCATTATACTAGCTGTATTTATAACACCAAAACTTGGAGATATGCTTGGTTTAAATGTTTCTAAGTATGTTTCCCCTGATGTTATATTTTCTACAATTCAAGATCTTTCAACTAAGTTTTTTTGATCAAAAAATGAAATTAATTTGGATCCAGGAAATACCAATAGCAGTCTTCCTTCAGACTTTTCAGACTTATAATGATTTTTTAATTAAAATTTCTTTTGTATTTCATCCATTTTCATCTAAACAATTGTAATTTTCATAATATTCAATCCTGAAATTAAAAATATTTCAGGATTTTATTATATCAAAATTTTTTAAAATATAATCTGAATCGTCATCAAATATATTTTTGTTTAATGATCAGGTCCAATCAATATTATTCACAAAGCTAGATCAATTGTAATAAGGATATAGATTTCAAGAACTGTAGATGCTTAAATTATTTCAAGATAAACTCTCAGATGAACTGGAGAAAGATAGATTATAAACTTTTCAATTTCAAACATTTCAAATATATAAATCATTTCAATTTAAATATAAGCTGTTAGGTTTTGATATTCAGTTAGAAGGTCATAAAACCTCAGTAATTCATAAATTTCAAGAATAAGATAAAATTCTATCATTCAATGTATCTGCTATAAATATACTATCAGTTCATACAATTAATGAAAATGGATGGTTAAGCTGTGCTTTGGTTGAATCTGAATTATCTATCAAATTTCAAGGATATCAATCTCAAATAATAATCTGACTTCATGAAAAAAGCGAATTTCAATCTGAGCTTAAAGAATAATTTATTGAATTCAAATTCCCAGATAAATCAATTCATTCATCAGGCAAAATTCATTTGATGGTTAATCTTTGAAAAGTTCATGAATTTTCAGTAATTCAAGAATAAGAATCGCAATATCAAGTGAAACTCTTGATTCAAATGAAGGTGATGGGTAACTCAGGTGAATTTGTTTTCAAAAAATAGCCTGTTTTATATTTTTCTCAAAAATCCGATCAAGAAAAAATTATCTCTCAATTAAAATTATTAGTTAAATCAAAAACTCTTTCTTTAAAGTCTATGTTATTAGACTGTTGCTTTATTGAATTTTGGCTTTTTGTGTTGCTTTTTAATCAGTTTGAAATCAGAATAGTAACAGATGTCATTAAAATAGCAGCAATAATAACCGATACCAAAGTTTCAATTAATGTGAATCATAAATTATTTTTCATATTTTTGCGATTTCGGTTATTTTAGAAAAATAAAACTTTTTTGCAAAATTTATTTGAATGTGTTAATATTCATTCAAATAAATATTTACTATTTTTATGATAAAATCAGTAAAAAACACTTTAAATGAAACCGATACAGAATCAAATATTGAAATCTTAAAACAAGAAATCAATATTTATTGTGAACTTTTCATTAAATCAAATAGTGAACTAAAATTAGCAAAGGAATCTGATGAAATTCTTGATTTGAATAGATTGAAATTGATATTTTGAGAAGTTAACATAAAAAAAGAATTCGTAATAATGAAAATCTATGAACTCAGTTATCCTGAATATCAGGAAATAGAATCATATTTAAAAGATAAATTTTTGGAGTCTGTCTGAATAGAAAAAAGATCATTGGCGGAACTGAAGGCTTGAATAATTAATGCAAAAGAAGATAATCTTATTATTTAATTAACCACAATGAAAAAATTAGATGATTATAATTTAGAAAATCAAGAAAAACATTGACTGACTTTAGAAGAAATATGATCAAAGATACAAAAAATAGAAGATGAAATATCTGATATGCTATTAAAAGTTGATTCAATAAATGGTAATACCGAATCCGGAAAAGTTAAATTAGATATTTATAAAATGCAATTGGATAGAAAAAATTTTGATTTAAAAGAATTAAGGGAAATAGAAAAAAAATTAACAAATTCAAATGAAATCATTAACGATAAGCCTTTTAATATCTTATCTTGAACATTAAAGCAAGAAGTTATAAAAATTTGAGGAAAAGCCTTAAAGCCAAAATCTTGGCACACCAGGAAAGAAATACAAGTTATTTCAATTTCTGAAGAGCCAATAATTGAAAAAACGAACAGAAATAATTATAAAATTTATTTAAATTTTTGATGACAAGAAAAACAAATAAATATAGAATATTTCGGAAATACAATAAATGTTTTATATAATTCAGAGGTTTTCCAGTTTAATATTGAGAAAAAGACGGAAAATTTGGTTACAAGATGAAAATGAAAATATAAAGAAACATATATAAGAAAACCAACTAATTTTATTAGTTTTTGAGATATTACTTTGGAATTATGAGAATTTAAATAATATATTAATTTTCTTCTCCACCAAGCCAAAAAAAAGACCAAAAATCTTTTGCAAAATAACTAAAAATAAGTATATTTGTGCTGAAATTTTAGCCATAATATGCTTTTTTTATGCCAGAAAATATTAATCCGGAAAATGAAGAACTAAATCCAGAACAATTTGAGTCTGAAACTCAAATTGAAGTACAGCCTGAAACTCAATTAGATATACCAACTTGAATAGTTTATGCTTGAGATAAATGAAGATCTGTAGTGGATGAAATGGAAAGTTGTTATCTTGAATATGCAATGAGTGTCATAGTATCTCGTGCTTTGCCTGATATTCGTGATTGATTAAAACCAGTTCATAGAAGAATTCTTTATGCAATGCATGAAGGATGATTGAGATCTAGCTGAAAACATAGAAAATCTGCTCGTGTAGTCTGAGATGTAATGAGTAAGTACCATCCACATGGAGATTCTTCTATTTATGAGGCAATGGTAAGAATGGCACAATATTTCAGTATGAGATATATGCTTGTTGACTGACAGTGAAATTTTTGATCAATGGATTGAGATTGAGCTGCGGCAATGAGGTATACTGAGGCAAAAATGGCAAAAATAACAGAATATTTACTTGCGGATATAGACAAAGATACGGTAAATTGGAGAGATAACTATGATGCAAGTACAACAGAGCCGTCTGTGCTTCCCACTAGAATTCCGAATCTTTTGCTAAACTGAGCAATGGGTATCGCTGTTTGAATGGCTACCAATATTCCTCCTCATAATTTAACTGAATTATTGAATGCACTTCTTTTTATTTTAAATCATCCTAATAAATCAGAAATCACAATCGAGGATTTGATGAATTTTATAAAATGACCGGATTTTCCTACTTGATGAATCATTTACAACAAAAAAGACATATTGAATGCATATGCAACAGGAAGATGAAGTGTTATTTTAAGATGAAAAGCCACAATTGACGAAGCTAAAAACTGAAGACAGGCTATAATTATAACAGAAATCCCATACCAATTAAATAAATCGAATTTCATAATCAAGATTGCAGATCTTGTCAGAGATAAAATAATCGTTTGAATTCATGACATTAGAGATGAATCGAATAAGGAAACAGTAAGAATCGTAATTGAGCTAAAAAAAGACGCATTTCCTAAGAAAATATTAAACCAATTATATAAACTGACTTCACTTCAAACAAGTTTTTCATTCAATATGATTGCTTTGCATGAAGGATGATTACAACCGAAATTATTTAATTTATTGGAAATCCTTGAAGAGTTTGTTGAACATAGGAGAGATGTTATCACAAGAAGAACGATTTATGAACTTAAAGTTGCAGAAGCAAGGGCACATATTTTAGAATGATTAAAAATTGCTCTAGATCATATTGATGAAGTAATTGCTACGATCAAGGCATCAAAAACAAGAGAAGAAGCCCATTCTAATTTAATGGAAAGATTTTCTCTTTCAGAAAGGCAATCTCAAGCAATTTTAGAAATGCAACTTCAGAGATTATCTGGACTTGAAAGACAGAAAATTGAATCTGAATTAGCTGAAAAGTTAGCTCTAATAGCTGATCTGAAAGATATATTAGCGAATCCAGAAAGAGTTAATACTATAATTTGAGAAGAACTTCAAGAAATAAAAGATAAATTTTGAGATGAAAGAAAAACTCAAGTGAATGAATGAGCAATTTGAGAATTTAACCCAAAAGATACAATACCAAATGAAGATATTGTCATCACTTTATCCAAGAATTCATACATAAAAAGAATAAAATCAAGTTCTTTCAGAACCCAAAGAAGATGATGAAAATGAGTTCAGGTTGCTGTTAAGGATGAAGATGAAGTAAAAGTTATCCTTTCCACAAAAAATCATAATGACTTGCTTTTCTTTACTAATACAGGTAGAGTATTTTCACTTCCAGCATATGAAATTCCAGAAACCCAAAGAACAGCAAAAGGACAACCGATAATCAACCTATTGTCGCTTCAAAAAGATGAAGAAATAACTTCAATCCTTGATATGAATCAAATGAATTGAAAACATTTAATATTGATTACAAAAAAAGCTGTTGTAAAAAGGATTGATATTGATGAAGTTTCTAGCATAAGATCAAGCGGTTTGATTGTCATGAAGCCTAGAGATTGAGATGAACTTGGGTGGGTGAAAGTAACTAATTGAGAAGATAACCTTTTGATTGTTTCAAAAAAATGAAAAGCGATTCAATTTAATGAAAAAGATGTTAGGGTAATGTGAAGAACGGCAGCATGAGTTAGATGAATGAAAATCTGAAAAGAGGACCAAGTAGTTGAGGCTGATGTAGTGAGCGAATGAGATAAATATGTGTTTACCGTGACTGAAAACTGATTAGGTAAAATTACAGATATTGAATGATATAGAGAACAATGAAGATGATGAAGTTGAGTGAAAGTATGAGCTATGACAGCAAAAACTGGTGATATAATTTGAGTGAGCTTACTTACTGAAGAAGATAAAGAAAATTGAGAGGTCCTCTTGATTTCAAAATCAGGTCAAACAATAAGAATAACTCTGAAAACCATTAGAGCGACATCTCGTGTTACACAATGAGTAATTCTTACCAAGATAAAATGAAAAAATGATGTTCTTATTAGTGCTACAGTAATGAAAGCTTGAGAATCTGATGAAGAATCTGGCTTAGAAAATGAAGATCAGGCAAGTTTAGAAATTGAAGAATAAAATATTTAAAAAAAATCAGAAAAGCATGCTTTTCTGATTTT
>CAYWJC010000159.1:0-6480 GCA_964458505.1 uncultured Candidatus Peribacteria bacterium
TTAACTTTAATTCTTATTGAACTTCAATTTGTTAAAAATCAACTTGAATACCAATTTCCATTATTAACGGATAAATGTCAATTTGTTATAGAAAATTCTGTTAAATAATTTATTCAAGAAATAATGACAGGATCTGAAATTATTTCACTATTAAGTTCAGCTCAAATTAAGGTGTTAAAAGTAAAAGCATTTGGAACTGTGTCATCGGTAAAACCTCCACCACCTCATCATCCTCATCATCCACCACCTCATCCTCCGCCTCATGTGGGTTCAGATTGAGTTGAAGCTATAAGAGGGTTGGACTTTAGAGAAAGGTTGCCTGATGTATCATATGCTTGTATTTCATATGTATATGATGTTCAAGGTGTTAGATTTGAATCAACATATGATGTTCAGCTTAAAGTCCAAATTTGAGAGCCATTTCTGAATATCTTATAGCCAGACATGTCTATGTTGTCGGTAGATATATTCCATGACAAAGATATGGAATTGGTTGTTGATGAAACTTTGGATAAGTTGGTGGGAGCAGAAGGGCTGACTAAATCTGGAGAAACTATATATGTTTCTGATTTGGGCGATTCTATATTTCAGACTAAATCCATACTGAAGAATTTTATTGTCGTTCATGTCGAAACGCGGATGGGGGAAGTATAGATACTTGAATTTATTGTCGGGATAGAATTATCCAAAGTATAATACGTTACTGACGGTTTATTAGTACTCAATATTATATCTAGACCTCATATGAAAATTCATGTTCAAGATGGACTAATGCTAGTTATAGGGGGAGTTATATCTCCATCTATAACATAAGTGTTGGAAACTATATTGCTATCAGACAATCAAGATTTTACAGAGAACGCATTTATGGTTTTTGAATTTAAAATATTAAAAGAACCTGTATATATTAGTGATGATGTCGTGGGAATGCTTCAATCTGTGGTGTAATAAATTGTGGTTCCCGTGCTCGTGCTTGTCATTGTTACAATTGGATGAAACATTTGATTGTAATTTGAAGATGTGTAAGGCATTATACTTAAAACATTATCATCAATGATAAAAGTTTCTGAAGTGACATTGCTATTAAAATATCAATCCTTCATTGCAATAGCCTTTACAGGTTGGCTAGATGAAATCTGAATGGGTCCATAATATTTTTTCATATCACTTATTGAAGTCCATGAAGGATCAAGTCCATTTGTTGTATAATAGATTGTTGTGTCTGGGGTCGGTGTCGAAAGTGTCAATAATTGTCCAGAATAATATGTTCAGCCTGGCAAAGACATTATTACATTCGAAACTTTCGGTGCCAAAGGGTCTATAGTGTAAAGATAATCTCAAATTGAGCTAGAGACTCCTCATTTTATTGAAATAGCTTTTATGAGAGTCGTTCAATTTATTTGGATAGGATCGCCTGTGTATAGCAATGACGATAATGTTGGATCCGATCAGTCAAGAGTATATCTGATATTACCTGAACATTCGTAAGCATTACCATAAAAACAAGTTGAAAAAGTTATACTATTTCCGGTGGAATAAGTTCATGGTTCTATAGATGGAACTGGAGTGTGTGCTTTCAAAAAATAATATGTCTGAGAAGCTGACATATCGTTATATCAAGGTTTTGAGGATTTTGCATATACAGTAATATAAGGTGATTGACCATTTAAATCTGTTGGGGGGGAATCCAAAGTTATTGCTCAAGTGTAATTTATATAATTGGGCTCATAAAGTTCTGAAGAATAATTTAATGAATATTTAAATGTGGAACCTGGAGTTTCATTTATTAATCAAACAGTAATAGGGGATTCATAATATATATTTGAGGATCAGCTAGATCCTGGAATTGTAAAAGTTGGTGCAGTAGTATCAATAGCTAAAGTATTGGTATACATGATAAACAGATGTTCACTGTCTATCATTCCATCTTTTGTCGCAAAGGCAATTATTCAACCATCATGATCAAGTGTGATTGCTCCTGTGTAAATTGGAGACTCGGTTGTTGGTGCATAATCAAAGGTGTAATGTATTGATGCTCAGATAGTGGCTTCATTTAAAGTTATGGATAAAGGTCAGTCTCAAGATGAGTAAAATGGTGTTAATGATGTAGGGGTGGCAACTTTTTGCATACCTTCCATAATATATGATTCAAATAAATATGAACTTTTTGTCATTCAGTATTTTATGGCGTATGCACTGATAGTTAAAGTTTTTGAAATCCGAATAGGACTGGTGTATTTTTTATAATTGCCACAAGTTGTAGTACAATAAGCATAATATATTGCTGATCCAGGAGTACTTGATGTCAATGTGATGTATTGAGTTGTGTTATATGTTCCACCCTGAACTGATGCGATTGGTGTTTCTACGGTGGGATTTGCACTTAATGTACCGAAATAAGAAATTGTAAAAAAAAGTAGTAAAATAATCTTGAGAAATTTATAATTTGCATTTTTTTTAGTTAATAAATCGAAATTTTTCATAGTTTTTAATAAAAAAAATAAATTCTAGACAAAAAATTAAAATATGTTAAAAACAATTTAATAACATTTTAAACAAAGTCAATATTTTTGATATATATGAAATATGATATTTTCCTTCTTTTAACGTTTGAGATAAAAATTTTCCCTTAAAGAGTTATTGTTTTCATTTTTTTCTGATATTTCATTATAAGTATCAGTTTCAATTTTAATATTGTAATATCAATTTGAGTATATTCAGATTCGGTCTAACGGGATTGAATAATCACGACAATCTCAAGAATCAAGCTCAATTGAATTATTCATTGTTATGGTTTTTCCTTGGTTTATGTTATAGATCTTTGTAGCAAAATCATATTGGTTATTGTTTTTTCATCAATCATTGCAAATCTTGAAATTCAAGTAATCGATTGAGTTTTGTTTGATATCATAAACCACAAAGTCTGGTTTATTTGAAAAAGATCAAACAGTAAAACTTGAACTCTGTTTTGTGATATTTTCTTGAGAATTAAATCATATCACTTTGACTTGGAGATAATATTGTCAGCTTTTCCATGAGCTGGTCGAGAAATTTTTCTTAATTGTAAACGGGTTCCTGTAATAATTATTAAAAATGTAATATATTCTTTCAGTCTTGTAAAGATCATTAAAATATCAATTTTTCTTATAGATATTGATATCAATATAATTTACATTTCTTGGGTTGATATAAAAATCAGCAGAAAATTCAAGCGAATCATTATAAATATTTCATCATGATGGACGAGATATGCTTATATGTCATGATGAATCCTGATAATTTTGGTAAATTTGCGGCTGACAAGAATTATATGGGGAATAATTGCAGAAATTAATGTTATTTATAGTGGTGCTGGTAGTTATATAAATAGTTTTCTTTATGATGTTATTATCTTTGTTTTGTTCTGTTTTGTCTCATTTTACAGAGATTCAAAAAGTCATATAATAATATCAATTTGTTCAAATTCAAATATCTTTTGCAGATGCAACTTTATAATTTCAGCACATCCTTGATTTTAAATTAAAGTTTTGAATAGTGGTTCAATATGAATAAGTATCTTTTTTTATTCATAAAAGAAGGGTTCAGAAAGAATTCAGATCTCATCAGACATTACAGACTTTCATGTAAATATCTTTTGAATTGTAATCTTGAGTTACATCTGAAATTATGAAATCTGGATAATAATCTCTCAATATATCAAAAGGAGATGCTATTACTGTTTGAGATAGTCAGAAAAACAATAAGGTTAAGGATATAATTTTTTTCATATTGATTTTATTAGGAAGTAAGAATCATCAAATTTTTAGAATGAAGATCTGTTATGTAAAAGTCAAAATGTGCCAAAAGTTCTTAATAATGCGTACTTAAAGGTCAATATTTTGCTTGCTTGGGCGCATGCATAAATCTTATTTTAAGTAATATGATTTATTAATATATAGTTATTTTGATAATTTTGTCAAGAAAAAATATTTACTTATTGTTATTTTAGGTTCTCGTCAAAAAATAAGCAATTTGCATTATCTGAACAAGAGAGGCATTCAGCTAAATTATAATTGCTTAATTTAAGTATTTCTAAAACCTTTTCGCAGGTTTCGCTTCATAATATAATCTTTTTAATAAATGCTCATTCCTTGATAATCAGCGGATTAAATGATTCAAGTCACCTAGCTTTAAAAAGTAGATAATCCATAAATTTATTTTTATTGATAACTTATAATTATAACTTAAAAAATTATTTAATCAAAAATATGCAACAAAAAAAGCAATCTAGAATTGCTTTTTTAACTTTAATTTATTTTTTCCATCATAATGCAGGCATCAACTATATAATCAAAATCATTATCAGTAAGATATTTTTTGACCATATTATCGCTTGATCAAGGCTGACACCAGATTTTTTTGTATCATAGTTCATTCGCTTGTTTAAGTATTTCCAATGTAATTTCAGATGGAGTGACAATATTTATTACATCAAATAATTCTTCTATCAAAGATATGTTACGGTAACATTTGATTCATTCGATTTCATTTTCTTTCGCATTAACAGGAATAACAGTATGTCACTTTGAGATAAGATCTCTTAAAATTATGTTTCAATATTTTTTTCTATCATTTGATGCTCCAACAAGGACTATTTTCATATAATTTAAATTACTTTTTTAAAAGTATAAACATTTTTAGCTTTTTTAAAAGTTTTTAATATAATCTTCGCAATTAAAATTTATAACCAACATTTTAGCTAAACCCATAAGGCTAAACTTAATATTATGCATTACAAAGTTTTTTGATGTAAGACAAACAAATATTTTACAGAAAAATGGTTAGGTTCGAATGAACTTCTTGATAAAAAATGAATTTTCGTGGCATCTTGCATAGTTACGGATAAGGCGAAATCAAAATGGATCAAATTTGTGAAAGATACCATAAAAGATTTTAAATATGATGATGAAAGGGTTTATTTAAGCGGTTGCGGAACAATAAAAAATTGAAAGCTGGACAATGATTTTTACGATGTTTATCCGGAGTTGAAAGAATATAATGATAAAATCGTTTTATTACAAGAAAATCCTTGAAAGGAGGATATTTCCGAAAAAATAAACTCTTTAAAAAAGAAAGGTATTTATACGAGAAAATATTTAATCATTCAAAATTGATGTGACAATCATTGCACTTTTTGTCTTACGATCCAAGCAAGATGATGACATTTCTCTCGAGATATCGACTCAATCATTTCAGAGATTCAGGAAGCGGAAAAAATCTGATCTAAAGAAGTTGTCTTAACTTGAACAAATCTTTGAGCATGGGGAACATCAAATACGAAAAAATATGAAGAATCAAGATTTGGCCAACTTCTTCAAGAGATTTTATACAAGACAACAGTTCCAAGAATAAGGATTTCAAGTCTTTGAATTGAATATATATCAATAGAATTACTTGAAATTTTCAAAAATGAAAGAATATATCCACATTTTCATTTATCAATTCAGTCTTGAAGTGATAAAATATTAAAGCTGATGAATAGGAATTATTCAGAAGAAAGATTGAATGAAGTGCTTTCTGACTTAAGTCAACTTGAAAGAGATGACTGAATTCTGCCAAGTATAGGTGCCGATATGATTGTCTGATTTCCACAGGAAAACGAAGATGATTTCAAAAAATCGCTAAAACTTATAAAAAAATATAATATTACAAAACTTCATGCTTTTCCTTTTTCTGCCCATAAAAATCATTATTCGATTCCAGCATGAAGCTTTCCTGGACAAATTGATGATAAAATAAAAAAGGATAGAATGAGTATTATCAACAATGAAGCAAATCTTGTTAGGGATGATTTTTATAAGAAAAATAATTGAAAAATATTAAGGCTTTTGGTAGAAAAGGTTTGAAATTGAACATTTTCAGGTTGGAGCGAAAATTACATTGCTTTGAATGAGAAAAATTTCAATCCTAATCAGTGAGAAAAAATCAAAAATTGAAACATTGCCGAATGAATTTTTTCCTTCGATTCATCTGATAACTAAGATTATAATCACATTTCAATATATATTAATATATAATAAATTATTGATTTATATTAAAAAATAAATAAACTTATTTGGTTATTTTTTAATATAAAACTATGAGTCAAGAAATTAAGCATTTAGCTATTGAGACAACTGACGCAACTTTTGCTGCTGATATTACAACAGGTGTTAGTTTGGTGGATTTTTGGGCAGTTTGGTGTGGTCCATGTCAAGTTATGATTCCAAGAATGGAAGAGCTCGCATGAAAAATCTGAAATAAAGCAAAAATCATGAAAATGGATGTCGATGCAAACATGGCAACTCCGCAATCATTTTGAATAAGAAGCATACCAACTATGATTTTATTTAAAGACGGAAAACCAGTTGAGCAATTTGTAGGAATCCAAGAAGTTGATTTTTTGGTTAATAAAATTGAGACGCTTTTTTAATTAGATGAAAAAATATGACTTTTAGACCC
>CAYWJC010000160.1:0-3267 GCA_964458505.1 uncultured Candidatus Peribacteria bacterium
TTTTTTAAGTTTCTCAAAAGTTTTAGTACTTCAATCAAACATTTCTTGTTCCCATTGATAAGTGTCAAACATTTTTCATTTAAAAACCAGTTTTGCATGCTCCGGTATTTTCATAGTACTTTAATTAAATAAGTATTTTCAGAAATCATACTTTATATTTCATAAAATCAAATTTTAAATATGTTGAAAAAACTAACCAAAAAATTGTTTGAGCTTTTCTAATTCTAAATTCTAGATATAAATAAAGTTCGATTTTGTTATATTTGGTGGCCTCCGATATTTCCGTAATTTGTCGTTTGGATAAGTCCTAAACCCTTGTTAATATTTCATTCTGATTCCATTATTTCAATTTTGACTTGAATTCATTTATTATTAATCTTTATTTGAGAAGAAATTTTCAGGTAAATTATATTTTTCGAATTCAGGTAATAACTTTTTTCAGTAAAGAAATCTGGAAAATGCTTCAGCTTCATACTTTGCTCAATTAAGACCATTATGTGGCTTAGGTTCCATTGGAAGTCAAACTAATCATAGTACATAATCCAGATTTAGTGCTGATTGATTGTTTTTCATTATAATTTCTATGTTGTTTCTAACAAGATAATTATAAGCTATTGTATGTAAATCTATAGTCCTATAGTTTCAATTTAATAATCAGAAATTATGTTTAATTCAAACATTATTCCCATTTTCTTCAAGAAATCTTAAATCAAAATATCAAACATTATGTCATCAAATTGTTCTTTCATTAATTCCATTACACCAATTTATAAAATTTAGAATCAATTCTCATACTGTTTGTTTTGTAATATCAGTAATTTGTTCCACTATGAATCAATTCACTTCAAGAGCTTTAGGTTGTATATCAGCTCAGTCAAAAACTTTACATTCTTCGTAAAATTGATTTAGTGGATTTTCAAGTTCTATAGCTCAAATACTTACTATAGAATTATTATATGGGTTTGCTCATGATGTTTCAATGTCCAATACTATCATTGTTAAGTTATTATGAAATAAAAATATTTAAAAACCGCAATTTGCATATATTACATATTTTCAATATGTTAAGTATTTTATAATAATTTCAAGACTTTTAGAAAAAACATCAAATCCTAAAATTTAGTGGTTTTGCCTTTAAACACTAGCTTTTCTTATCTCAATTTTAAATATGTGTAAAGTTCGATTTTGTTACATTGGTGAAGTATAATAGACCGTTAAATTTATTTACCATAGAAATTCCCCCTGGTTTGTCTCTTAGATTAGGGTTAAAACCCTGTTAATATTTCGGTATTAACTTTATATTTTTTATAAAAGGGAAGAATTTCTGAATAATAGTTACTTTGATTTATAAAAAATTAGAAATATATTTATGATATCTATGTATCTTAACAATTGAAAATGAAGTAAAACATTGAATATTTAAAAAAAGTGATATATTAGTTTTTGAAATATATAAAAATTAATTTTTTATCATTTAATTCATAATTAAAATTCAATGTTTAAAAAACTAAAAACCCTACTTTACCCGATAAAATTTGTAAAAAAAGCATATTTTGTCCTTTTATTTTCTTGATTTATAAACTGATTCCAACGAATTTTTCAGATACAAATTCTAGCTTTTATCGTATGAGCTATACAATCAAAAAACCTATGAGTTTTTAATTTTTGGCTTATTAATTTTGTTATAATACAACTAATAGGTTTTATTGTTATTTATGTCTCTTTTCACGCATTTTCAATATCTCTTGCAAAAATTAGATTTGCTTTATCTGAAACATATTTGGCTAAATTTTTAAAACTTGATAATAATAAAATTGAATCATTAGGTAGCTGAAGAGCAAATAGTATTATCTCAAAATGAATTGATAATTGGAGTCTAATAATTACCGAAACATTCCAAGATATTTTTATAAGTATCACATCAATGATATATGCTTTTTGAGTAATATATTTTACTGCCTGAATTAAATTTTTCTCAATTGTCATATTTTTATTTTCTATTAATTTTCTTTGGGCCTTTTATTTTAATAATCTATGACTTCAATTTAGAAGCAAAAGGAAAGATGAAGAAGTAGCCTTTGATAGAAATTTTATAAAGATAATAATGTCAAAATTTGAGATTTTGCAGAATAATAAATTCTCTCATGAAGCAAATAAATTAAAAAATATAACTTGAAATATTTTGAATCTTTGATGGAAAGAAGATGACAGATGAACCATGTGAATTATTTGAGTAAATTTAATTATAAGCCTAATATTATTTACAATATTTATTTATATTTGAAAATGAGTTATTAATTGAAATTTCCAATTAAGTTATTTTGTTTTGATTTATTGATTGGTTGATATATTAGAGAGGCATACACGATTTATTACAAATAATATTAGAGAATTTTGAATAAAAATAGTTCATGTTGATAAACTTCTTGAAACCTTTGAAAATATAAAAGAAATCTGATGAATAAATAATATAACACCTTTTTTATATTCCAAATGAGATATAAAAATAAATAATTTAACATTTTGATATTGAGATGATAATATATTTAATGATTTGTTACTAGAATTAATTTGATGAAAAAAGACTGCTATAGTATGAGATTCATGATCTTGAAAAACAACCTTGATGAAATTGATTGCATGATATTTACATCCAAAATCAGGTGAAATAATTATTGATAACCAAAATATACAAAATATAAATTTAATTTCATATTATAAACATATTTGATATTTAACGCAAGATCCAAGTGTTTTTGATTGAACTGTTTTAGAAAACTTAACCTATGCTCTTGACAGAGAACCTACAAAAGAAGAGTTAGAATTTACAATTAAAAATTCTAAATGTGAATTTATTTATGAGCTTCCAAATTGATTTGAAACTGAAATCTGAGAAAGATGAGTAAAATTGAGTTGAGGTCAGAAACAAAGACTTGCAATTGCTAAAATTATGATAAAAAATCCAAATATTATATTGCTAGATGAACCAACTTCAGCTCTTGATTCTATATCTGAACAAGTAGTTTCAGAAGCTCTACATAACCTTTTTAAATGAAGAACAGTAATTGTTATTGCTCATAGACTTCAAACAGTAAAGGAAGCTGATGATATAATAGTTTTGAAAAGTTGAAAAATATTAGAAAGATGATCACATGAACAATTATCTCAAATAGAAAATTGAGAATATAAGAAAATGCTTGATTTACAAACTAGTTTCTAAAAAATTACAAAATAAGAGATAAATAGATTTTCTATTTATCTCTTATT
>CAYWJC010000161.1:0-3605 GCA_964458505.1 uncultured Candidatus Peribacteria bacterium
CAAGAAACTGAAAAGAAGTAATTATTCCATCTAGAACAATTGAAATATTTGAATATACGCTATTAGACTTCAACTTCCCTTCTGTAACAATTTCCATGACTGTTTCTGCTTGAACATACATAAGAACTATTGCTGAAGACATTTGAAAAAAATTTTGATTAAATGCTTATACGATAAATTTACATAGATCAAAAATTTCTAATTTGGACGAATCAATGAGTTTTAAATTAGCCGATATCAGAAATCATGAAGAAATGAAAAAATTTGAATTATCTTACGATTATCTATTTTCAGATTTTTGAGAAATAATTTTAAAGGATAATGAAATAACAAAAATTTTAAAATGATATATCCTAAAAAATGAATATTGACTCAATGAGTGACAAAAATATTTCATAAAAGATGAAAGATGAGATTATGTTTCCTTGGTTGAAGTGAAAAATAATGAACTTGTTATTCTCTCAAATCGAATCTAAAAAACCAACTAAGTCTTAGTTGGTTTTTTAAGTTTTACAAATTCTTCTCATCTTATCAATGCAGATACATAATTTTTTGAAATAGAGTAACTATGATCTCATCACAAAGCACTAACTAATCATAAGAATGAAATAGGTAATTTAAATCCAAGTTTTTTTGTATTTTCTCTATTGAAATTCATTGCAAAATCTTTCCATGAATAATAATTTATATATCCCATGCCTATTTTTCAAATTTTATATAGATATTGTATTTGTTCCTTACTTCCAAATTCAATTTTCTCTTTTTTATTAATATTATCCCTCTTCTTTAATTTCTCATAGATTTCATCAACTCTAGAAATAATATCAATTCTCTTAAGAGTTTCCGCTAAACATTTTTCTTTAGCGATTTCCAAATTGTCATCAAATCATTCTTGTATCTGAAATTTTCTTTTTCAAGATTTTACAGGCAAAAAAGAAAAAACTTTAAACAATCATTCTTGTGTTTTTAATACAATAGCACTTATTGGTCTTGTCAAAGAAATACCTAATAATTTAAATTCATCCTTAGAAAATGTAAAAACTTCTGATGTAACAAAATCACAAGTCACTCAATATGATTTCAATTCACTTAAATCAGGAATGTTTGTTTTTTTCATAATCAATAAATTATCTTTTTGACATTTTATTGAAATTATTTTTAAGTCAAATATTGTTGATATTAATTTATCTTTCTTTTAAAAATAGTAATCTCTTGAATCTTTTGAATTACTTATTATATCAGCAATTATTTTTCTAGTAATCTTAAAATATTTTCCCTATTTTTTTCTATAATTAATTTAATATTTTTGTTCTCATATCAGATTTGAACCAAAAATTCTTTTACTATCCTTCTTCAAAATGGCAATAATTTAAAATCAAATATCTTAGGATTGTCTGATTGACTAATATATTCTGCCCATGATAACCTTACATATGAAAAATCCTTTATTTGATCTTTTGAAAGGCGCATGTATTCTCAATTCAGATTTCAGTAATTTCATAAAACAAGTTTTAAGAAATTTTCTATTTCTCTATGTATTATTTTAAAATTTTTCTCTCTTTCATTAGTTTTTAATTTCAAATTATAAACAAAATAATTATAATTATTCAAAGCTAGATCATTTATATATTTTTTTCAATTTTGCTGATTTTGAGATTTTATATCCAATTCTTCTTTTCTTTCAATATTTGGCATAGATTTATCATTAATAATAAACCTCTAATTTTACGTATTCAAATTTTTTTGTCAAAATATTAAAAAAATCCACTTTATTGAATTAGTTCATAAAGTGGATTTTTAATTTAATTTTTTACTATAAATCTATTTTTCTTCTAAGCAAAGCGTATTCTCCAGGGTTCTCGTCCATATTTATCCATACATTAAAACTTCATCAATGTGCAGCTTCTTTTTCTTCTCATTTCAGATCGATTATCTTTTCAAGTTTGAATTCGAAATCAAAACCAGGACTTATCAATCTTAAAACATCTCCTAAATCAATTCTATTCTTAACTTCCACCAAAGCTATCTTTTTTTGATTGTCATATCATCTTACAATTCAAACAAAATCCTCTTCTTTTAATTCAGAATTTTTTTCATAATAAATTGATTTATCTCATAAATCTCAAGTTATGAATCCCGGGATATATCATCTGTTTGAAATCGCGAAAAGCTCTTTTATAAGTTCAGGTGTGTTATATTTTTCTCACTTTTGGGCAGCATCAACAGCTTTTCTATAGGCCCTTCCTACTCAAGCTAAATAATTTATAGTCTTGCTTCTTCATTCAACCTTAAAACTTATAATTCAGGCATCTTTTAATTCTTCAATATAATCTAATAAACACATGTCACGAGAATTCATTATATATGTTCAGAATTCATCTTCATCAACTGGCAATAATTCTCATTTTCTTTCTCTTTCTTCAAGAAAATATTCTCAAGACAAATCTTTATAATCCTCGGGTCTTCAAGTGTTTTCATATAAATCATTCCCCTCTATTTCATTTTTATATATCTTATATTCCCAACGGCAACTATGTGCACAAGTTCATTGATTAGGATCTCTATGTGCCATATAATTTGAAAGCAAGCATCTTCCGGAATAAGCCATACAAATAGCTCAATGAACAAAAAACTCCAGTTCCATTTCAGGACAATTCTCATGAATCTCCTTAATTTCCCTTAACGATATTTCACGAGACAAAATAACCCGTTTTATTCAAATTTCTTGCCAAAACTTCACCTGTGCCCAATTTGTATTGTTTGCTTGTACAGAGAGATGGATTTCTGCATTAGGATACTCTTTTCTTACCATTCAAATAAGACCTGGATCTGACATTATATATGCATCTGGTTTCAATTCTTCCATTCTTTTGAAAGCCTCCATAAAAGGCTTTATTTTTACATTATGGGCATAAATATTTGCTGTGAAATAAATTTTCTTAGATCTGTCATGCGCATATTTTACGGCTTCACCTAAATCTTCCCAACTGAATTGATTTTCACGAGCACGGAGAGAAAACATTGGTACTCAAGCATAAACTGCATCTGCTCAATAAGCAAATGCGTATTTCATTTTTTCAAGATTTCAAGCTGGCATCAAAAGTTCTAATTTTTTCATTTAATTCAAAAATAATTAAAAAATAATTAACAAGTTTTTTGAATTATATTTAAAATAACTTTACTTCAAAATTAAAAAAAATTTAAAAAAATAACCCTAAATTTAAGGCTAACTTTAATAAATTTAAATATAATGAAAGTTTCTTTGACAAATCATTATATTTTATTATATTCAGAATCATATTATATGATCACTAATTATTATGGTTCCTTTAAGTTCTGTGCTTGAAAAATTAGATTGACCCTGTTCTTTTACTTTGCCTGAATTAAAAAGTAAAACTCAAGTTGGGATAACTCAACTTTCAGTTTCTAACCTTTTAAATGCTGAATGTACAAGATGTATTATTTGAAATATAATTTTTGATTTAGTATGCGACCAAAATATCTTCAAACCAATTTCTTTCAATGATATTTATGAAATTAGAGATGCTATACTGAGTTCACTGATAATCCTAAAATCAGAATGAATCTGACATGAAAATCAAGAT
>CAYWJC010000162.1:0-2720 GCA_964458505.1 uncultured Candidatus Peribacteria bacterium
CTTATTGCATGATGAGCTTGAGCAGTTAAGCTATGATTGAATTTAGCTAGAAAAGCAACAGTAAAATCAGCAAGAAAAGCCTGAAGAATTGCCAGAAAAGAATGAAAAACAACATCCAGAACTACAAGAAAAACCTTAAAAACAATATGAACAACCATATGAATGATCTGATCGTCAGCTTGAAAAATTGA
Source organism: uncultured Candidatus Peribacteria bacterium (assembly GCA_964458505.1). Taxonomy (GTDB): domain Bacteria; phylum Patescibacteriota; class Gracilibacteria; order BD1-5; family UBA2023; genus JAQUEK01. The sequence continues at coordinate 192 of CAYWJC010000162.1, forward strand.
TGATATAGTTTGAGGTGCTGGAATAGAGCATTTAACCGGTTCGATTTCTAGAAAATTAAGTAAGGCGCGAGAAAAAATTATACATATAATCCCAGCTAAATTAGCTGAAGAAAAATGAAGTGCAAATATTGATTTATTGACATTAGGTGGATCTAAATTATTTGAATGATGAAATGAGATATTTCCTGATTCTAAAATTCAACATGTTGTTTATAGATGAACTGCCTGAAATTGATTTGATGATTTAAGTGCATGAACAAACCAGACCATTATAGATTGAGCAGTATTTTTTACTTCCGATCAAAACGCTGCCGAAAGATACATGAAAGATAATACCAGATTGCATTGATGAGAATGAAGAATAATAAATGTAAGAGTAGACCTACAAAAACCATTTTATTCTTGATGAGCGAGATCATTAAGAAGTGAAGTATTGTTTGACGCATACATAAAATGATTAGATAAAAATGATTTTAAACCTTCAGATTCAAAATATTTATATCATGACTACCAAACGATTCTTGATAACATCTGGGATGATAACATAGATGTTGAATCAGAATTAAAAAAACGTTTTTCTATTGAAGAATTGAGATTTATCAAAGAATATGATAATTGATGAATTTTAATAGATATTAAAATATTTTTAAATTCTGTAGATATCAATGCATTCAAACCAGAAAATATCAAAGAGTTTTGTGAAAGGTACGAAAAATACTTTTTGCCAACACGAAGAAATAGATCTGATTTTACTTTAGATCAGGTAAAAGAAAACTTTTTGCATTTCTCTAAGGAAGAACTTAACTTTGCAAATAATTTCTTTAATTTTGACAAAACAAAATATATAAATACCTATTTAAAGAATAATTTTGATTGAGTAATAATTAGTAAAAATAAAGATCAGATTGATTATGATTTTCATGATCAAATAGCTGTATTTTCAAAAGATCAAATATATATTGTTGAGGAAACAAAAGCTGAAACCTTTTCAGAATTAGATTGGGACAACTGGGATCCTAAAGAAGAAAAAGAAAAGGAAATTAAAAAAAAGAAGGAATATATAGCAAGTTTAGGAGAAACACAAAGGGCTTTAATGACAGAATGGGCTAATAAATTTGAAGAATTTGAAGCAGTATTTGCTCAAAAAATTAAAAAAAATCTTTCTTGAAACATTGATGTTTTTGATTTATTTGTAATCGATCAATATGCTTTTGAAGCTTATAAAATTAATCAACATCTTCGCAAACAAGATCTAGATAAAAGAAATCTTGCTTTTATCAACCAATTAGATTCTACTTTACAAAAAATACCAGTTTTTCATTGAATAACTTATAGGTGAGTTTTTATGTCTAAAGTGGTTTTTGATAAAATATTAGTTGAAAAATTATATACAGATAAATGATATACAAGTTCTTCAAGAGATGTAAAGATTGCAGAAAATTTTTCAAGAAACTGACATGACGATATTGATAAAGTTTCTGTTCTTTTTGAAATTCAATGAACATCTGGAAAAAACTTTTCCGAGTTATGAATGCACAGAAAAGCTCTTCAGGATGAAAAAGAGATTTTATTTGGTAGAGATACAAAATTTGAAGTTATTAATGTTGAAAAAAGAAAAAACGATTCTTTAGGAAAGTATATTTATCATGTTAAACTTAAAGAGATAGCAATTTAAGAAGAGTGTGAGATTAAATTTATCTTAGTTTATTATCTAGATTTACTGAACCATTATAAGCAATATATTTTTCAAAAGATCGTGTTTTAAAAGATCTTGAAAAAATCTCAAAGATGGCATAATAATTGAATAATTTAATTATTTACAAAAAATTTATATGACTCAAAAATACTTTGAAAATTATAAGTATTATTTAGCGAAATAATATTTCTCTAAAAATTTGAAACAAAAAAATTCTTCCTAAAAGTTTTTGAAAAGACAAATTACAAAAACTTTTATAAACTATATTACAGCATGATGGTCAAATCAATGAAAAATATTTTTCAAATTATTTTCTTATTTTTCAAATTTTTTTTGAAGTCTATAAAGACTTTGAAAATGTTATTTTTGTTTCTTTTATAATTGATTCGTAAAATTAATGAAAATAACTGAAAATTACCACTTTTTTGTAATGAAGCCTAGAACACATATACTTTAATGTTCTATCGGCCCAAAAAAGCCACTCCTGATTTCAGAATATCTAACTTTTTGTGAACCAGTTTTTTTAGATAAAATTTACTGGAATGTGAATATTTAATTTTTTAATAAAATCTTCAGATACAGGATTTTTCGCATAAATATTTGGTATAAAATGAAAATTATTACGTTCAACAAATAGGTCATTATTCTCTGGTTTTATCTCAGATTCAAGGTATATAACTCAACTTACATGCGAAAATTCAGTTTTAGAAAAATAATTTATGTCTATCAACTCAGAACCTTTATTTATAGATTGCAAATTTTGATAAGAAATATTTCCATTAATATCAATTTGAGTGAGTCAAATTCAATAAAGAATTGCTAATATTCATTTA
>CAYWJC010000163.1:0-9204 GCA_964458505.1 uncultured Candidatus Peribacteria bacterium
CTGTCTGCCAAGGCTTTAAATCTCATACACATAAATGGTAAGCTCTTGTTCGGTCGGCTTATCTTTTTTGATAATTTTTAGTCATTCGATCTCAAAAGAATAAGAGATTATCCTTGTTCATTTTTTGCATTCCTTTTGCAGTTTCTTAAGAAGCCTTCACATCTTTCCAGGAAATCCAAAAACATAAATCACAGTTGCATCGCTCAAGTTAGCACTGAATATATTCCCAAGCCTGAAATCAATATCCTTTTCTTTATATTGAAAATGCTTTTTTATTATTGAAAAAAGATATAGGAATACATAGCTCTCAATTCAGATGAATTTGCAGCCCGAATTCCTAGCTAATCAAAAAAGAACCTTTCCGTCTCAAGAGCCAAGATCATATACGACATCATTATCCTTCAGTTCGGCTAATTTACCGATCCTCCCGATGTCAGAATGCCTAGTAGGGACCCATGGAGCGAATATGAGCATGGGGATTAATGTAATTGTAAAAAGCAAGATTAGGATTGAAAGCATTTTTAAGGTAAATTAATTTGCAAAATGGGGTGTAATAAATATAACTACTATCTAGCTAATTCAGAAAAAAGCAAGTGAAAATGAGTCTAAGACTCCTTAGTTCTCAATTCTCGGGCTCTCAGTTCTGACAAATGCCGCCATAGCTCAGCTGGTAGAGCGCACCCATGGTAAGGGTGAGGTCTCGGGTCCGATTCCCGATGGTGGCTCCAGTAAAGTAAAACATACTTAAAATATGGCCTTAGGCGTAAGCTCTCCTAATGTTCCCGGGGCTCATGGAAAAATTAGTAATTAATGACAAACACTCGCCATTAATTACTAATTTTTTTGTTATGAGCGATCAGCTTATTGATAGATCAATTTCTATCAAATCTTCTGCAAATACAGAACTATTCTCTATTTTGCTTACTTGAAATATTGAATTTATTAATAATTAAATATTATTTGCTTTTTTAAAAAAACATGGTAACTTTAAGTTTAAATAATGTTTAAGAATTTAACATTATTTTCTTTTTACTTTTCATTTCTTTATTATACAAAAATAATTTTTTTTAATTTTTTAATATTTTTTTATGAAAAAATTGTGAACTGTTTTGTTAATCATTTGGACCGCTATTTTTAATATTTTGTTGAATAGCGGTTTTTTATTGGAGATTTCCTTTGCGGATGGCGTTATACCAAGAAATAACTTAATGGTAGAATATTTATTTTCAAGCTGAAGTACAGCTGATACAAGCTGATATTCAAATCAAACCATTAACAATGGTGCAACATTCGGATATAATTGAAGTTGAGCCATGAGCTATGCTTCTTTTAGCTGAGCTTCTCAATTTGTATGATCAACTTGATGGTCATCTGATAGTACCACGAGTTTTGGCGTTTCTTTGTGGGTGCAGACCACTGGTTCCTGAAGAACCAATCCTTCAAACTTTTGAACTTATTGTGTGTTACCTTGAATTTATCAATATTGAGGCTGTTATACTACCTCAGGGGGATATGCACCAAGCTGGATGGAAAACTATGACTGAAATGGCCCTCAGATAATTTTTTCCAGTAAAAGAGTAGGGTGACCTTCTACTGATATGTGATTGTGGTTGACATCTGATTATAAATGTAATTTTGAAGAAAATACCAATTTTTTTGATTGTTCGAAATTAATAGACGATAAATGGCACAATATTACCATGGTTAAAGATGATTATTGAGTTTTGTCGATATACATTGATAATGTCTTAGTCAAATATTTTAGATGAAATACTAGCTCATTTTGAAAAAGTATATCACTCTGAAAGGGTGTGGTCTATACTAATTATGTATGATCTCAATTAAATAAGAACGAAAGCACAAAATTTAATTGAAAGATTTGAGCTTTTAGATTATTTCGTTCAGCCCTTTCAAATCCTGATGTGTCTTGAATATATTGAGAATTTCCGCAGTTAATACAACAAACAAATTCAAGTGTTCCTGTTATAACAATTAATCAACCCGATACAATAGCTCCTTATAAGACGTTAAGTGCTATTACAAATACATGAGCATTATCAATGAGTATGGTTAGAGGGGATATTTGCGATAGTACATTAACCTTTGATGCTTATTCTTCTTTCACCTTTAATAACTTCTCCGATAACTGAATAAAAATCTGTTATAAATCGACTAATTGAATATTTACTACTTATAAGCTTTCTCAGGCTGTATATTGAATCACTTGAGAATCAAATGTTATATCAACTGACAGCATTTTTTCAGGACAAGCCTATAAAAGCTGGCCAATGTCATCAAAAGTAAAAACATCTGATTTTTCATACCCCATAATCTGATTTCTTGCAGTGCCAAATTATCAACCTGCTTTGAATTTTGTAGATTTGAATTGAGATGGATTAACGGATGTTATGATTAGGAATGTATCAGTGGTTAATTCACAGTTTGTATGAGAATGGCGACTTATGCTTTTGAATAATGGCGACTTAACTTTCAGATCAGGTTATAAGTGTTATATTGAATGATGAGGTACAAACTTAGTTTATGGCGACTGTGCAGATGTAAATTATCATTAAAAATCTCAAAATATGTCAGTTAAACAAATAATTTCATACCTACTGATTGTTTTATTGAATTCACAAACATTAATTACAAGTACCTCGGCTGCTGTCATTGCAGATTCTTGAATGCCAAAGAGCGGTAGTTCAATAATTGTATCACCAGTAAAGAAATCTAATACACAAGGTCTACAGAATCTCAATCTTTCAGATTTATTCATGTGATGATCGACTTATTCTACCAAATTTGATTTCCCAAAGGCATCAAGAGATTCTTGACCAAATCTGAATATTACTTATTCAAGCTCTAATAGGGATGGTTCTAGTGCTTATGGGTATTGATGGTGAATAAATATTTCATCTATTTCAAGGACTACAAGATTTGGTACTGATAAAATATATGCAAGTGATGAATTTTTACTTGATGGTAAAGAGTATATAAGAACATGAAACTCGTACCATGCCAGATATGCCAATGATTCAACCAAACTTGAAACTTTTTCAGGAGGATGGCTATCAACTGATTCATTCGGTGTAAAAAAATATTATGGGCTCTTAGATAATTCAAGGCTATTTGATGAATCAAATAGAAATAAGATATTTTCATGGATGCTTGAAAAAGAAGAGTTACCCACCTGAGAAATTGTTTTGTATTCATATTCAAGGGAAAACTGAGCAGTATATCCCATATCTATTAAATATTGATTTTCTGGGTCTTGAACAAATCTTTACGAACTTCAATTCACTTACATATCAAAAACAAAATCAGTTGAATCATATAGGACAAATTTTCCAGTTAAAACAAGCAAACTTCTTTCTCAGGTTTCATTGAATGTAAACTGAGCAAAGACAAAATGGTATGAATGTAAATATGACGACAGTAAAACAGTTGATTCGCATCTGCTTTCTGTGCAGGAAATCACTTCAGAAAAAGCATTGTCTCCAACAGTTTTTTCTTATGGTTCAGGAAAATTAGCACATCTTTTAACTAAAATCATATTGCCAAGCTGAGGAATTTCTGAATTAGCTTACACCCCATCGTCACAAATCAAGACTGCAGATGGGAAGATATGAAATCCTAATTTGCCTCTGATAATAATGCTGCTTTCTGAAGTTAAATTCAGTGATGCTATTACAAATTCAATTTGGAAAAGAACTTTTTCGTATGAGTGATGAAAACTTTATCAAGATGAGAAAGATCCATTTAGACGAGAATATGTAGGCTTCCAGAAAGCAATAATAACTGAAAACGACTGAGTAAAACAATTAGTTTTTTTTCATCAAGGCACAAAAAATGATAATACAGATACTTATTCAAAAAAATGAATGCAGTATCGCACTGAAATATACACTTCTTCAGGAGTTCTTATAGATTTATCTCTGCAGACGTATGTGAATTTACCTCTTGAAGCTTGACGAGTACTGGTTAAAAACGAATCGAATATAGATTTTGATTTCGGATCTGGATGATCAATGCCTCTTGCCAAGGCTACCACACAAGAATATGATTCTTATTGAAATGTAATAAAAATTAAGGATTTCTGATCAGTTGTGGCTAGTACAGATTCTACTGCTTTTACTGATACATGATCAGATATTTTGACAACAGAGATCAGCTATGCAACATGAGCAGATGATAGAAATATGGTTTCATATCCAATTTTAAATAAAATAACATGATATTTCTGAGAAACCCTATCATCTGAAAAAAAATATTATGATTTAAATGAATTTGGAATTATCTGATTAAGAGGCTTAGATACAAGAGCTGAGAAACAAGATGTTATCACTTGAAGATATATTTGAAATTCTACAGATTATGATTCTCAATGAAGAATGATCGCAAAAATAGACGAATTATGAAGAATTACAAATTTTACTCCAGACGAATACGGTATTTATTCTACAGAAATAACCAATGCAAAAAACTTTAAAACCAAAATTGAATACGATTACCGTTATGGTTTGATAAAAAAGATTATTAATCCTAACAAGACATGAAAGGAATTCCAGTATGATTCTTTTTGACGACTCTCAGGAGAAAATACATTAACATCAGATTGAATATCTGTAGAACTTAAATCAATTTCATATAATTTTAACGAAAGTCCTAGGAATATAGTAATAAATGAGAAAACTACTTCTTGAGATAAGATTTATACAACGCATCTTGATTCTTATGATAAGCCAATCCAGACTAGAAAAAGTGCATTTTTAAGCTGAAAGACTTGGGTAAATGATTTCGGTTATGATCATAATGGACAATTAATATTCACAAGCTATCCTTATGAAGGAGATGGATTTTGATATCTTAAAGTCCCCATACCTTTTGATTGACAAAATAAAACATATGATGCATTAGGTCGTCTTATAGGTATAACAGATAACTCTGGAACATATCAGATACAATATTGACCTAACTCACAAACAATAACTGACAGATTATGATATAAGAAAAAATTTGTTTTTGATTCTAGGGAAAATCTATCCGAAGTGCATGAATTAAATTGAACTATTGATGAGGCAGTTACCCAATATGAATACACGCCTTTATGAAAATTATCTAAATATACAGATTCTAGAGGTAATATAAGGAATCTGACTTATGATTGATTATCAAGATTGATATGACTTGAAGATTTGCATAGGGTTTCCGATACAGATATTCTTTCTGAGAGTTATCAATATGACGACGTGAATAATACTGTAAAATCAACAGATCAGAATTGAAATATAACTACTATAATTTATGATGAATTAAATAGGCCGTTAAGTCAAAAATTCAGTAGACCCAATGAGACTATAGATAGAGCCTATGATTTCATTTATGACCAGTGACCAAATGCTGAATGACAGCTTACGACTGAATCTTGATCAACCCATAGTCGTATATATTCATATAATACATTTTGAAAAAAGTCATCAGAATCTATAAATATATCAATATGAACTTCAAGTTGAACATATGTAACAAATTTTGAATATGCTCCAACTTGAGAACCAACAAAAGTAACATATCCTGATTGATATGCAATTGATTATTGATATAAAAATTGATTCGCAGAAACCGTTAAAGAAGGTGTCAATTCCAATCTGCTTGCAACAATAAATGAATATTCACCAAGCGGAAAGGCACAATTCATTAAATACTGAACAAATATTAATGAAACATATGGATTTGATTCGGAATTTGGATATAGATTATCAACTAAGAAATCATCCACCTTAACTGGTTCAATTCAAGATTTAGCTTATACATATGATTCTGAAAATCAGATAACAGAATTAGTCGAATCAGCCCCTACAGATGCCAATTGAAAAATCAGTTATTCATATGATTGAATGGGTAGGTTGATACAGGCAAGATTCTCAGATTTATCTTGAGTCCAAAAAAATATAGAGAGCTACTCATATGATTCCATATGAAATATCCTGGATTGACCAATGGGTAACTATACATATTCATCAGGTTCTCCTGAGGGGAATCCACATACCCTTATAAGAGCAGGAAATTCTACATTTTCTTATGATAAAGAGGGTAACCTGAAAAGAAAAACTGAAATTAATTCATCAGGTTCAACAAACATAAAAAACTTTGCTTATGATGCAGGGAATAGGGTTATATGAGTAACAGATGATATTTGATGAATTAATTTTTCCTATACATATGATGCAGGGAATATCAGGTTATGGAAGAGGGATTATGATGAGAATAAATTAACAATTTATCCAAATGATTTATTTGAAATTGAATATGATAAAAATACACTTGAAGATGGTACAAAGATATTAACCACATCTACTGATCATCATGTATTTTTTGCAGGTTCTAGAATTGTAACAAGGCAAGATAAAAAGGTTGACACAGTGAGTGCTGTAGGCTGAAATACCTCAACTAGTTCATGATCCGGTTCTCAATGAGATAGTTCATCTTCATGAACTGTAAATAACACTGAATCTTGAGCACTCACTGGTAGCTGAGATACGACTTGAAGCGGTAATTTATCTGGAAGTTGAATAACTGATATATTCTGAAGCTGAAGTACTACAGATACTTGATCTATAACCGATTCATGAATAACAGATTCTTGAGGTATTAATCCACCGGCAGGAGATATTCCTATAGTGCCACCGGCAGATAATACAGGTTCAACTACAGATGGTTCATGAGTAGTTATGATTCAATCATCTTTATATGCAATAAAACCCCAAATTTTCTTATCGCTTCCACCCGATTCATGATTAGTATCAACTCTTATATATCATCTCACAGACCACCTCGGTTCTGCCGTAATTGATGTAGATGAAAATGGTAATATCCTAAATCTCAAGGATTACTTTCCATACTGAAATGAACGAATTTCTAAAGTGAACAATACTCAATCTTGAGATATATATAAGAATCGTTATTCTTACTCTAACAAAGAAAGAGACCAAGAATCCAACTTGTTATATTTTGAAAATCGTTATTATGACAGTTGAATAGGAAGATTTGCCCAGAGAGATCCGGTATTCAAAGAACTTTGAAGAACACAAAGGGCCAATGAGCTATTGTCTGACCCACAGCAATTTAACTCTTATTCTTATGCTAGGAATAATCCTGTGAGATGGACTGATCCTACTTGAGAAAAAATTGAATGGAGGGCTAGGCCGCTAAGTTGATTATTATGAAATTTTGCAGATCATTCATACATTTATGTTCGACCTGATGATAAAAATTATACTTATAACTGATGAAAGATGGGTGATTCCTTTACAATTGGATGACATCAGGAATTTTCATTACTTGAATGAGTTCAGTTAAAGCTAAAATTAAATAACTCTTCGGATAAAGGCTATAAAGATGGTGTAATGGTAATTGATCCTAAAAAATATGGAATGACAGAAAAACAATTTATTACAAATCTGTTAGATGAATATGTTGAGTATGATTCGCGTCAATATTTGCCTATATGAGATAATTGTAACAGGTCGGCTACATCACTTTTAAATGAAGCTGGAGCGTCTTTGGATGATTTAAAAAAATTTAATCCAGAATTATATCACCCTGGTATTGGTGATAAATTAAATAACAACATAAAAATAAAAAAAACTGAATCTTGATGACAGAAAAACACGGGTTCTAACCAAACTGGTATCTGAACTGTTTCTCAAAAGGCCACAAGTGTACCATCGCGGCCATCAATGCGCATTGATATAAAAAAATTTAAGTAAATAATCCATTGCCTAAACAAACATGAAAAATAATATTTTATTGTCAGATCCTAAATTTGTTATTTCTACTATCATAAATGTAGCTACTAAATATTTTGCTTTACTTTCTGTATCAATCATCTGTTTAATTATATTTACTTGTTGATATATTTACTTTCAGCCAAATATTGAATCCGACATACTTGAAGGATCTTTATTAATGGCGGTAGTATTGCCTATTTTTTTGATAATTCCAAGTTTGATTTTTGTTGTATTTGAATTATTTTGGTATAAAAAAAGCAACAATAAAGTAGTATATCCTTTTATTATTATTGTAGTTAGTTTGATTTTGAATTATGTATTACACTATATGCCATTGTATTCAAATTTTTTTGATTCAATATCCGCGTCAATAATGAAAAACTCCAATAGAAATTCAATTTTAGGCATCCCCCTAATTCTTTTGTTGAATTTTTTGCCAATTTTTATTATCACTCTAATTATATATCATCTTTTATTTAGTAGGAAATATAAAGGCTAAAATTATTCTTAAAATGCGTTAAAACTAAAATCGAATGATTCCCATATTGAACTTAAATAATAAATCATTAAATATATTATAGATATTTAATTTCTCAAAAATAGAAAGAGATCAGAAATCCAACTTGTTAATTTGAAAATCGCTATTATCACAGTTGAATAAGAGATTATTTTAAATAATAAAACTGAAATTGATCTTATCAAAGACCATGAAAAACTTATGAAAATTTTACCAAGTATAGTTTTTATATAATTAAAAGTTTTTTTGTTTAAAAAGAATACTTTTTTTAATAATATATATCCAGTAATAATAATGTTATTAAGTTTAATATTAAATTATTTATTAAATTATATCCCAAGTTATTCAAAAGCACTTGTAATTATAATTAATTTTTCTGAAAAATATGTTGAAAAATCTCCTTTTTGGGGTCTTCCGGTTTTATTACTTATTATTTTTTTGCCATCATTTATTTTAGGTTTCCTTTTATATTATTTATTCTTTAAGATTTTAGTAATAAAGAAAAAGTATTTTAAATAAATAGATAATTTATAAAAAATAAAAAATATAATATAATTATTTCCTTAAAAATAGCTAATTAGCTCAGCTGGTAGAGTGCACCCATGGTAAGGTTGAGGTCTCGGGTCCGATTCCCGGGTGGTCGGCTCCATAGAAATTTAGAAATCCCTCATGAAAACGGGGGAATTTTGGTATTCTGCCCGTGGATTTGCTCATTGACTCTTTTGGGATGCTCGTTGCAATTTGGATTCAGGCTCATCAAAGCATCTCGATAACTTTACATGAAAATTTCGTCATAATCTGACGACTAATTTCCTTCCCTTGGATTAGCCATAAATCATGGCATAATTCACCCGATGCCATCAATTTATTCATTATTTTTAGGAATAATGCAATAAT
>CAYWJC010000164.1:0-7076 GCA_964458505.1 uncultured Candidatus Peribacteria bacterium
TCCTGTTTTTTTTGGGACTTTTTTAATTATTTCTTTAATTGGTATAGATTTCTTCAAACTCTCTCTATATATTGTCTATTTTGCAAGTTCATATATACTGTTGAGCTTTTTACTTTTCTTGTTTTCAAGACTTTATTGATTATTTCTTCTGTTGAAAGAGCCGATTTTGATTTCTCTAAGATATCTACGATCACATCTATTACAGTCCCAGGTTTATATCACCATGCTTTAAGAACATATATTCATCTTCCTATCAATACGAACTCATTATTTCTGATTAATTCGTTATGAATGGTTGCAACCTTAACCGATTCACTAAAATGGTTTGAAATAAGATTTGTAAGTTCAACAAAATGAATTGGTTTCTTTTCTTTTTTCATTATGTATATAGCTTTGTCTTTTAGAGTTGCAGGATTAAGGATTTTCCATTTTTCAAGACCTATATATTTTTCTTCTCATTTAACTATGTCTGTGAAAATATCAAGAATAGAATCAATTAATACAGTTTCAAGTTTTCAGAAAGAAGAAAAAAGATTAATTTTCACCATTTCATACAAGGTAGCTGTTTCTACAATATCTCCTTTCTTTTTTAATATTTTCAAAGATTCTTTATGTACTTCATTTATAGCTTTTTTATTAACTTCCGGAAAGAAAAAATAAGTCTTGGTTCAAAGTTGGGGTTTACTTTTATTTATGTTGAAATCAGATTGAAGGATAACTTCAACTATTCCTGAATTGATATCTAAATCTATCTTTAATTCATTTATAACTGCACTTACAAGTCTTTCTTTTGTTAAAAGTCCACCATGAAGCTCAAGTATTTTTTCTCAGGTTTCTTGAATTTTAACAAGTTTTGTAGTTTTTATGATTCTTCCTATTTTTTTAGTTCAAACATCTTCAATTTGTCTTACTCTTTCTCTTGTAATTCCATAATCATTTCAAATTTCCTGAAGAGTTTCTTTTCATCAATTCAATCAAATTCTTCTTGAAATAATTGTTTTTTCTTTTTCTGTTAGATTGCTTAAGATTTCAGTGAAACTTGTTTGAATTTCTGTACTTTTTGTTGTCATTTTTTTAATAGATTAAAAAATTTAAATGAAAATTTCCTTGTGGTATGTATAATTTTTTTTAATCAAAAGTCAAGTTAAATTGGCAAACTCATATTTTTTTTATCTACGTTTGGCTTAGATTCTATGATATTTTTATATTCTTCCAAGTCTATATTGCCATTAAGTTGACTGTTCTCTATATAGATCTTGTTTAAAAGTTCATTTTTTTTCTCTTTGTAGATAAGTATTCATCACAAACTTATAAATATTGCTCAAATTAATTCAAAAACTATTCAATTTCAAATGGTGATATTTTGAAAATATAAAGTAAATCATCTTATTGAATTAAAAATAGCTAAAGTTAGAAGAAAAACCATTAATCAAAAGAAGATTATTATTGTATGGTCATGAAAAACAAGATTTGTTTTTGATTTGAATTTTTCTTTGTTTGAGTTTGATAAGATAAGGAAAGCCAAAATTCAGATCAGACAAAAAATTATATATCAAATGTATCAGGAATTTATGCTAAATGAATTATTAATGATGATTTTATCAGATTCTATCGTAAACCATGGTGCGAATAATGAAAAAAATGAAATAATTGCTCAGATAAGCGTAATTTTCTCGCTCCATGATAAGTTTAAGAAATTAAAGCTGATTCTGTTTAATATAAGATGAAGTCTGTATTTAAGTTTTCTGTTTTTTGAATTTACTGAATAATTCATTTTAATATTATAATTAAAAATAGAAAAATTTCAAAAGATATGAAATCCAGCTATTTATACTTAAAAATATTTTATAGTAAATATTAATTTGCTTGACTTTTAAGGCTTATACAGTTAAATGGATTAAATTAATAATTTAATCCATATGAATAAGAAAGATATAAAAAGAAACAAAGTATTTATTTTGTTTTCTCTTGTGTATAATTTTATTGCAACAGCTGTGCAAAGTCTGATTCTTTTCATTAAGTTCATATTTAGAAAACAGCCAAGACCAATAAAAGAGAATAAGTTTTTGGATGTTTTAAATTTCATTTTTCATATTTGACCGAAAAATTTCTGGAAAAAACCTACATGAATAAAAATCTGAAGAAGCATAGGAACTTTTATTCATTATATTTTCTATAAAGAAGACTCATTCAAAGAAAAAAAATAAATTTTCAAAATTTTGAATTTATATTAATATAGGTAAAATTAATTTTTTATAAATATGTCATCAGGAATCATTTGAAATAAAAAAGGTTTTACACTTGTTGAATTTATCATCTCATTAACCATTCTTTCTGGAATCTTGGTTCTGGCTTTTCAATTGATGGCTAATATTTGAATTACTAAAAATATAGTATCAAACAGAATGGATCTCAATAAAGATTTGTATTACTCAGTGGAAAATCTAGTCTCAACAATAAAAGATTTCTGATGAGAAATAGATTATGAGGAATATTGGAATAGAAAATCAAGTTGAACCCAAACTCTATCGTGACATTATAGCAAATTTAGTTGATTTTGAAATTACTGAAGCGGATGAGATTTAAGTAACTGAATTTTAACGCCATCAGCACCTCCGATATATTGAGATTCTTTTTATTTGTGCAGAAGCTGAAGTGGTGTTAATCTGACAACCTTATGATGATGATGTTTAACAGGTTTGAATTCCTATTGAAACTGAGTAAGTTTGTCTTGAATACCTCAAAGATATTGAGAATATAATTTTCAATTTATTGATTATAATTTCAATAAAAACAATGATTTGTGAGATGAAGATTGAAACTGAAAGATAAAAGGAGATGAAGATGATTATAATCTTTGAGTTTGACCGACTGCATTTTCTTGAAATGAAGTAAAGGAATTGTATTTGATAAATAAATGAAAAAAAGAAAGGTTTTTATTAAGAATGAATTATGCTCCTGATCCTGACGCTCCTACTTGAATTAGTTGTAATTGATTGAATTGATCTTGATGTTTATGAAACATCCAAATATTAAAACTTATCTGAAAAGATTTGTGATATGCTCATTCATGATCTTTGACGAGTTCATGAAAATATGATTGAGTAATCGATACATGGGCCTGTGATGATGATTTTCCGTGTAATTGAACTAATAAACTTCCTATTTGAGACGATAGCGAATGGGTGAATCTATTTCCAGACTTTATTAATGTAAAAAATGCAAAATTTTTTCTTTATCCTAATAAAGATTTTAGTTTAGCTTATAATGAATCGAGCAATGATACTAGTATTAACCCATATTTAAGGTTAAACATTACGCTTTGATATGCCTGGAGTAAGAAAAAAATGTTTAATAATCTTAATTCCGAAGTAAATATTTCAACTTCGATTAATCTTAATTAGCTTTCTAAAATGAAAAAAAGCTTCATAAATAAAAAATGATCAGCCTTCATAGTTTCTATATTTATAGTTGCCATTGTTTCTATTACAGCAATTTATCTTCTTGACAAGATTGTTCCATTCTCCCAAAATACAAAATGAATTGAAAACAGCAATAAAGCTTATTATAATGCTTTGTCTTGAGTCGAGGAAGCTTTGAGTTATATGAGCGGTTCAAATCCATCTTTTGAAACCTGAGCAAATCATTATGGACTATCTTCGGCTTGATATGTTTTCCAGATATCCGCCTCATGAGCCAAACTTCCGCATTCTTGAGAGTGAAATAGTGAATTTGATTCTAATTACAATAAAATTTGAATAGGAGAGCCGATTCAACTGGTAATTAATAAATGATTAAATTGGTCACAGATAAAATTTTATTTTAAAGTTCCAAATCTTGATTGAACTAATCCAAGCTTAAGTTCATCTTTAAATTGAAGTGGAGTTATAAACTGGATTTTGTCTTGAAGTTGAAGGAGTCTTTATGCGAGCTGAGAAAGTAATATGATTACCTGAACGACTGCAAGCTCATGAATTATTAGTCTTTGAAATTTAAATTGAACGGATTCAAATTGATATGGTTCATGATTTCAAGCTTTTAGTGATAATTTGGATTGTGGTAATCTTACAAACAAATGCAGCTTAAAATTATCAATTAATCATCCTTTATACTTGTTAAATTGATCCGCACCTTATTTAGAATATAAAATTGATTGGAATTCAAATTTTCTTCCTCTTCAATATGCAAAAATTGAATCAGATTGATATTCATTTTGATTCAAAAAGAATATAAAAAAGGACATACAACAACTAACAACAAATGATGTATTTAATGTTACAGTTGTACAATAAAAAATCACACTTAATCCTAGTTTCAATATTAAAAAATCCAATAAAATATTAAATTAAAATGAAAATATTTAAAATAGAAGAAAATGATGCAAATCAGAGGCTTGATAAATTTCTTAAAAAATTACTTAAGAATTCTAGTTTAAGTCTTATATATAAAATAAACCGTAAAAACAAGGTAAAAGTTAATTCCAAAAGGGAAGATAATGAATATAAACTTCAAGCTAATGATGAAATCAAATTATTTTTAAATGATGATGAATACGATAAATTATCAGTAACACCCCCGGAATTGTTTTCTGCCCCAAGGTCAGATTTTGACTCTAAAAACATTATTTATGAAGATAAATGTCTTCTTATAATAAATAAGGATCCATGAGTAATTGTCCATCCCGGAGATTTTAAAACAAGTGAACTATCCCTTATTGAACAAGTTCATGATTATTTGTGAAATAAGCTTAATTCTCTTACCTTTAAGCCATCTTTGGTTCATAGGATAGATAAAGATACTTCGTGAATTATAATTATAGCAAAAACAAAAAGTTCACTTGATTTCATGTTAAAGGAACTTCAGACGGACAGAATCGATAAATATTATTTAGCTATCTGTATTTGAAATCTGAGCTGAAATTGAAAAATCACCAAGAAATTAAGAAGAATAAATGAGGCAAAATTTGAAAACAAGGTTGTTGTAGATGAAAAAAACGGTCAGACTGCAGTTACAAACTATAGAGTTATAAAGAATAATATCGAATGAAAATACAGTCTTGTTGAATGTAGACTAGAAACTTGAAGGATGCATCAGATAAGGGTTCATCTATCAAGTATATGATTTCCTATTTTATGAGATAATTCTTATTGAAATAAGAGCGAAAACAGTTATGCAAGGCTTAATTTTTGAGTTACGAGACAATTTCTTCATGCGTATAAGATTTCATTTACACATCCTGAAAAGAAAACAAAAATCACTTTCTATGCTAAGCTAAAAAATGATATGAATGATTTGTTATGAGAAATCGATTTAAAGAATATTTAATTAAAAGTTATTTATTTTCATTGAGCTTGAGGTATCTTGTAGTATAGTTGGGATAGCGGGTTTAAGAATTTATTCAGATTATTTCTCATTTTTATAAAATCATCATAAATAAAAAGAAGCAAAACATGAATTCAATAAGTGTTTTCAAATTCAGAATATCATACTAAAGCTTGTTTTAGGGTGTTATTTGAATGGATTATCTCTGAGTCAATATCTGTAGTTGATTTTTTAATCAAATCGCTGGTTGTTTTAGAATCTAAAGGTTTTCAAGAATTTTTAGCAAAAGTTACGTTTATATTATTTTTGAGATAATTATCCATGTAATTAAGATAATGCCTATATATACAATTTTGACGAAAGGCATTATCAAGAAGAATTACCTTAAAATTAGTATTAGTATCTGTTTCAGGAAAATCTCTACATCAATTGTCAGAAACCAACTGCTTAATATTAGTGTTTTGATTTTTTAGGCTTTTTAGAATATTGGATTCTGAATCATTTTTGCTAAGTTTATTTAAAATTTTCTCTCAAATTTTTAATTTTGAATTCAACATCGCACAATTGAACATTTGATTGATGGTTTCTTTATAAACTATCGTTGCTTTTTTGAATGGAGTATCCTCTGGATTTAAAGATGCATTGACTTTTAGTCTCTCCAGATATTCATTAAAATTTGAATCCAGGTTGGGATCCAAATAACTCATATAAGGAGGATCATCGACTTTAAGTAAATTTTGATTTTCTTCATTGAATCTACAAAGCGAATCTGATTGCCTGACAAATTCATCATATTGAGAATCAGCATAAAGAATACCAAAAGATGACATTCAAACTAAAATGATTAACGATATGTGTGATATTTTTTTCATATTTTATACTCATCAGATTCTAAAAATAATTTCCTTCTCTATAAATTCTCTATCTCTTCAGTATTTCAATCTTGATAATTCCTTATAGGCATTTGCAAGTTTGTAATCAGCTTTCTCAAAGAATGTATTTTGAGGATTTTCAATATAAGGATTGATTATCTCCAAACTGAATGCGTGAGTGGATTGTCACTCATTGCTTATCTTTGTTATACCTTTAAATTTTTCAAGATTTATCAAATCTTGATCAGAAAAATAAGGAGCAAATTGTTTAGCCATTATTTCAGCATCTTCTGGTCAAATCTTAAACGAAAACATAGATCATACGTTTCAGAAAATCGCATCTTTTAAATTAACATTCGATTTTGTGAGTGCATCTGATTTTTGGAGTTGTCCGATGTATTGATGAGCCATAACCATTCAAAGACGATATTTACGAGCCTCGGAAAGAATAGATTCAATTGAATCTGTAACATAATTTTGGAATTCATCTATATATAAGAAAAAATCTTTTCTTTCTTTTGGATCAATAAGTTGTCTTCTCATGGCTGCAATTTGAATCTTTGATACCATTATAAGTCACAAAAGATTTGAGTTGATATCTCATAATACTCATTTTGAAAGATTTATAAGAAGGATTTTTCAAGATTGCATCATATCATAGACATCGAAAGAGCTTTTTGTTTGTCAGATTATATTTCTCATCATCGTGTTCGTAACGAATCCTCAGAATTTAGCCGCCCAAAAAGGAATCATTTCTCATTTTTCTCTATCTCACATTTTCGCAAATGTATATGTCCACCAAGCTTTTACAATGGGATTTTTAAGGGTCCTAACTCTTTCTTTTTGGAAGTCATCATCCGTAAATAATCTTACAAGATCGGT
>CAYWJC010000165.1:0-2981 GCA_964458505.1 uncultured Candidatus Peribacteria bacterium
AGTCCCGCCACGGCGGGAGAACTACCGACCGCAGGGGTATGAATCCTGTGCTCTACCACTGAGCTACATTGGCATATAAATGTGGGACTATTATATGAAAAAACAAATTAAGTCAAAAATTTATTATTTATTATTTTTTGCTTTCATTTGATTGAGTTTTTGAAATTATACTTTCAGTACTATCTTTAACAGATTTTTCAACATATTCAATTCAGTAATATTTCAAAACATCACTTGTGGTTAGTCCTAGTTTTTTATTGATTTCAAATAAAACATCTTCAAACATTTTTTCTATTGAATATTCTCCCCCAAAATCCGTATTTGGAGCTTCCTCATAAGAAACAGTACTACATTTACAAATATGAAATGATAAGTAAGTTTTTTTGATTTCAAGTGAAAGCGGGATTGATTCAATCTTCCTTTTTATTATTGAAAACCCATCTTCTTCTGAAAGCTCAATAATACCATCATATACATTTTTTTTAAGCTGCGAAAATCTTACATAAAAATCCAGCCATTCCAAAGATGCACCTTGATATTCATTTGTAAAGTATGGATTTAAAAAAAGATCGCTCGTGTCTATTCCCAAACCTCTTAAATGATCTGAATCTGAAGCAGAAATTTTGTTCTTTATCATCTGTAACTAAAAAAATTATAATTATCCTTTAATATAACGACATAAATTATATTGTCAAATATTATCTGAAACTTTCAATTTAAATTTGACTATTCTCAACTTTCCAATAAAATTTTGGCACTAAAATGTTTTTAGTTGCTGGTTTTTGACTTTTAGCTTAACAAAGCTGAAATCAAAGACTAGTTACTAAAGATGATTATTTTTTATTTTAGAAAAACTTATAACTTTTAACTAATTAAGTATGGCTACGACGGATTTAAAAAATCTTAGAAATATAGGTATAATTGCCCATATCGATGCTGGTAAAACTACAACATCAGAACGTATTTTGTTTTATACAGGTAAAACACATAAAATCTGAGAAGTTCATGAATGAGCTGCGACTATGGATTGGATGGCACAAGAACAAGAAAGGGGTATTACAATCACTTCTGCCGCTACAACATGTTTTTGGAAAAGTCACCAAATCAATATTATTGATACTCCTGGTCACGTTGACTTCACTATCGAAGTAGAAAGATCAATGAGAGTTTTGGATGGATGAGTTGCTGTATTTGACGGTTCTCAATGAGTTGAACCACAATCAGAAACTGTATGGAAACAAGCCGACAAATATCATGTTCCAAGAATCGCATTTGCAAATAAGATGGATAAGACTTGAGCAAGTTTTCAAATGACTTATGACTCAATCAAAAAAAGATTGGCTTGAAATAAAGTTATCGCAATACAACTTCCTATCTGAGAAGAAAATGAATTCGCTTGAATCATTGATTTAGTTGCTATGAAAGCTTTCAGATTCGACTGAAAAATGTGAGAAACTGTTGTTGAAATTCCAGTTCCTGAAAACTTAAAAGATCAAGCCTTAAAAATGAGAGCTGAATTAATTGAAAAAGCTGCTGAACAAACTGACGAATTAATGAACAAATATCTTGAATGAGAAGAACTATCAATTGAAGATATCAAAAAATGATTAAGAGCTTGAACTGTTTCTAGTTCAATTTATCCTTTAGTTTGTGGATCTGCTCTTACAAATAAATGAGTTCAACTAGTACTTGATGCAGTTATTGACTATCTTCCATCTCCACTTGATATCAACGCTGGTACTATTACTTGATCTGATGTAGATGATATTGAAGAAAAAATCACTTTCAAACAAGATGTAAAAGAACCACTTAGTGCACTTGCATTTAAAATCGCTACTGATCCATTCGTTTGAAGAATTACTTTCGTAAGAGTTTATTCAGGAGTTTTAAAGTCTGGATCTTATGTTCTTAATTCAGTTAGCTGAGAAAAAGAAAGAATCGGAAGACTTTTACAAATGCATGCAAACCACAGAGAAGAAATCGAAGAAATTACTGCTTGAAACATTTGAGCTGTAATTGGACTTAAGGATACTAAAACTTGAGATACTTTATGTGAAATCGAAAAACCAATCGTTCTTGAAAGAATGGAATTCCCAGAACCGGTTATCTCTATTTCAGTTGAACCAAAAACAAAGGCTGATCAAGAAAGAATGGGTATGGCTCTTAATAAATTAGCTGAAGAAGATCCATCTTTCAGAGTTAGCTCTAATGCTGAAACTGGACAAACAATCATTGCATGAATGGGAGAACTTCATCTTGATATCATTGTCGACAGAATGAAAAGAGAATTTAAGGTAGAATGTAATGTTTGAGCTCCACAAGTTGCTTACAGAGAAACTATTACTTCTATGGTTAAAGATCAAGAATTCAAACATGCAAAACAATCTTGAGGTCGTGGTCAATACGGACATGTTATAATTACTTTTGAACCGATTACTCCAGAAGAAAGAAGAGAAAATCCTGAAGCATTTAAAACTGAAAATGTATTCGTAAACAAAATAGTTGGTTGAGTTATACCAAAAGAATATATACCATGAGTTGAAAAATGATTAAAAGAATCATATACAAGAGGTATTATCGCTGGATATCCAATAGTTGATGTTAAAGCTACTCTTACTTTCTGATCTTACCATGATGTTGACTCAAATGAGCTTTCATTTAAACTTGCTGCATCAAAATGTTTTAGAGAAGCTACTAAAAGAGCAAAACCAGTTCTGCTTGAACCAGTAATGCTTGTTGAAGTAAATACTCCAGAAGAATACATGTGAGATGTTCTTGGAAATCTTAACTCAAAAAGATGACAAATCATCGAAATGTGAGAAAGATGAATGGCAAAAATACTTAAAGCATATGTTCCGTTATCTGAAATGTTCGGATATTCTACTGATGTAAGATCTATGTCTCAATGAAGAGCAACTTACGTTATGGAATTCGCGCATTACGCACAAGTTCCATCAAATATCACAGAAAAAATCAGAGCA
>CAYWJC010000166.1:0-4286 GCA_964458505.1 uncultured Candidatus Peribacteria bacterium
AAAGAATTGTAAAAAAGAATTTACAAATAGTCGAGCTGTCAACATTGGAATTTGATTTGCTGAAGTTTTTAGTTCAAAATAAATGAAAACCTATAGATAGAAAGACTTTATTTGAAAACGTTTGGTGAGATTTTGAAGACCATTTATTTTCAAGAAGCATAGATGTCTACATTTCATCATTAAGAAAAAAGCTTTGAAATGATATTATAGAGACGAGAAAATGATTTTGATATTTAATCAAATAACAAATGACAATCAATGCGATAAATCATCTGGACAAACAAAAGAAGAAGCTTGCTCTCATTTTTACTTTGTCGATTTTTATAATTATTCTGATTTTAGAATCAATTTTTCTTTTTTTTAAATATACGAATTACAAAAATCAGCAATTTCAAAGATTAGACAATCAGCTTGATATGATTTCCAGAGTTCCCATGATTAACCGACCTACTCAAATACCTCCTCATGAGCCAATGTTGAGATTTCCTGATTCCATAAGAAGATCCAGAAGTGAAAATTTGATTATAGTAGATAAAGAGACATCAAATGTAATTTTTTCAAGTCTTGAGGATAATGATATTGCCAAAGAAATTATACTGAAAGCTGATAGCGGGAATTCTCATGACATTCTGGAATATAATTGAGTTGATTTTTTTTATTTAAGCAGAGATTTAAATAAACAGACAAGAGTATTTATCTTTACCCAATCTAAAATTACTAAAGCAGATATTTTTACTGAACTTTTGGAATATATTTTGTTGCTGTTTCTTTTTTCTTTGATATTGCATTATTTTTGATATAAATTCATAAGCTATAATTTTTCTCCAGTTGAAGAGAACATCAAGGACATGGAGCAATTTATTTTCAATTCCTGACATGAGCTTAAGACTCCGCTTGCTGTTATGAAAAGTACTCTTCAGCTTGCAGAGGCCAAAGATAATATAGATGATTATAAAAAGTCTATAAATGACTCAATAACCGAAATACACAAAATGAATAAACTGATAGAATCGCTTATCAATCTATCGACCATAAAAATGACAGAGCAATCTGAGAAAATAAATGTTAATAATGAGATTGATGAAATATTGAAAAATTATAAAGAAATAATTCAAGAAAAATCAATCGAACTTAAAACCATATATAAGAATGATTTTGAGGTAAATGCAAGCAGGGAACATTTCAATATATTTTTCTCAAATCTTATAAATAATGCAATAAAATACAATAAGAATTCTTGAACAATAGAAATCATAGTAGATAAATGAATTGTTATAATTAAAGACAGTTGAATTTGAATCAAGAAAGAGAATATCTGAAAAATATTTGATAGATTTTACAGGGAAGAGGAATTCAGATCTGAAAATTCTTTTTGAATCTGACTTTCTTTGGTTAAAAAAATAGCAGATATATATTCTTGGAAAATTAAAATCGAAAGTGAGCCCGGATCTTGAACTGAAATTAAAATATCCTTTTAATTTTTATATTTTACCTTATATTTACATTGATATTTATAATCTGATATAATATTAACAATTAAAATATTACATGAAAAAATTTTTCTCTCTAAAAAAAATCATACTTTTTCTTATTGTTGCATGAATCTGATATTCCATATACAGTTATTATTTTACTTCTTCTACCAAGACAACGGTTGTGACTAAAGAATATACAGTGTCAACTTGAAGCATTGAGAACTCCATTAAAGTTACAGGTAAGGCAGCTTTGGTCAATGAACAAAAACTTAAATTCAATCAAGTCTGAAAAGTTACCAAAGTTTATTTCAATGATTGAGAGAAGATAAAAGAATGACAACTTATCGCAGAATTAGATAAGACCGATGTAAACAGCGCCATCAAACAAGCTGAATTATCTTTGAATGATGCTGAAATCAAATTGTCCGATTTGCTTAATTGAGCAGAATATAAGGATATTTTAAATGGAGAAAATAGTGTAATCACCGCAGAAAATAAGATTTTGACACTTGAAAATGATCTTTCTAGTCTTCAAATTGAAAATGAAAATAAATTAAAGGATTATGATAATCAAATAAAGCAAAAAGAAAATGACATAGCAAGCAATGAAAATGATGTTGAAAATAAAGAACTTCAGGTCAATAACTTAAAAAACGAACTTGTGACACTTGAGAAAGCAGAAGAAAAGTGACTTACTGATTTTGATGTCGATTTAGAAAAAACGATAAGTGATGCTTATATAACTAGCAAAAAACAAATTATAGACATCGAAAATGCACTTTTTGATGCTGATGAAATAATTTGAATCAGTGATTCAAATGAAAATAAAAATGACTCTTATGAAATTTATCTATGAGCCAAGAATTCCTTAGTTAAAATACAGACAGAAACTAATTGGAGAGACTCAAATTCACTTTTTCTGAATGCAAAAAGCTCTTATGAATCTTTGAATTCAAATAATCAGACTGCTTCCGAGATACTTGTTTTTCTGAATAAGCTTTTGGAAAGCTACGATAAACTTACAGATCTTTGAAAAAGCGGTCAAGAAATGATGAATGCCAGTATTGTATCAGCTAATTTTTCTCAAAATGAAATAGATACCAAAGCTTCGTTATTCTCTTCAATTACAAATACCGCGCAGTCCAATTATTCTTCCATAATATCAACGATTGCAAATATTCATAAACTTGCAGATCCAGAATTAAAAAAAGCACAAAGCCAAAATACAATCAATTCAAAGAAGCAATCCATCATTGATTTAGAATTTTCAATTAACAAATTGAAAAATGATACTGCAACAAAATACCAAAATGACCTAGCAAAGCTTGAATCAGACAAAGATTACGCGATAAAAAATTTTGAATCTCAGATAATACAAAAAAAATTGGATATAGAAAGTGCGAAAAATAATCTGGAATATACTAAGGAAAGTCTCAAGGTAGTAAAAAACTGAGCAACGTCAGTTGAACTTGCACAAGCAAGAAATAATGTCTCAAAGCAAAAGCTATCACTTGAAAATGCTCGTAAAAATCTTGATAAATATGAACTTATAGCGCCATTTGATTGAATCGTGAGAAAAATAGATTTTAAAGTTTGAGACAACCTTACTGCTGATGAGCAAAAATATATTTATATTGAAAACCCTAATTTAGTCGAAATTTCCGCAACTCTTGACCAGCTTGACATGGTAAAGGTGTCGCTTAACCAAAAGGCAAGGATAATTTTTGATTCATATCCTAATAAAGAGTTTATCTGACAGGTGAGCGAAAAAGATTCTACTCCTTCTGAAACATCTGGTGTAACATCTTATTCGATAGTGATAGCGCTTGATAAATGAGATGCAGAGATTTTCAGTTCAATGACAGCAAAAGTTTATATAATAGTTGAGGGTAAAAAAGATATTTTAGTTATTCCTTCTTCATACATAGAAACAGTTTCTTGAATAAAATACGTTATAGTTAAAGAAAATTGAAAAGAGATAAAAAAAGAAATCGCAGCCTGAATTACAGATGATGCAAATATCGAAATAACCGAATGACTAAAAAAATGAGAAATAATAATTAAAAAAATAACTTCAACATCTTCGACTTCCTCAAGCTTATTTACACCGGGAACATGAAGCAGAAGATTGAATAGCTGATGAAATGATAATTCTTCAAGCAATTTTAATTCACAAGGAGGACAAAGCTCGCCAGGAGCAAGAAATTAAATATCTTAACTTATAATTTATGAAAAAAATCGTTCTAACTATTGTATTATCCACAACATTTATCTTAACTTCATGTTCGACCGTATCTGATAAAACACAAAGCGAAAGATGAATTTGAAGGTGAGGAATGAGAAAATGATGAGATACAAGTGATATCATTAGATTAAAATCTTGAAGCTGATCTAAACAAAGATTCGGATCTTGATCTAGAATGGGAAGCGGAAGTCTTGAGAGAAGATTTTCTGAGCTAAATGCAGAAGAAATATTAAAGCTTAGAGAATCAATGGAAGCAAGGAGATCCTGAGATACCAAAAAAGCTGATGAAATCATGAAAAAATTATCTGAGAAACATCCGAATATTTTTTCTTGAAGCATGTTTTTGTGATGAGAAAGAAATATTAAATAATAATTCATTTAAACTTTAAAAAAATGTCAGAAAGTATAATCAAAATGACATGAATAAAAAAAATTTACAATGCTTGAGATGATATTCTAGAGGTATTGAAGTGAGTGGATTTTCAAATGAACAAGTGAGAATTTGTTTCTATAATGTGAGAAAGCGGTAGTGGTAAATCAACACTCATGAATATTATTTGAATGCT
>CAYWJC010000167.1:0-6016 GCA_964458505.1 uncultured Candidatus Peribacteria bacterium
TGAGAAGTTATTAAAACTGATGAAAAAATTTGAATTACTTGTTGAGACTGAAGCATGCTGATTCTAAAAAAAGTTAAGCTCGAATGAAAAAAATCTCAAGATATTAAAGATTTTATTAATGGATACAAAGATTTTATTTGATATAAATTAAAGAAATAATATGGGAATTTATTTGGAAAAACCAGAAATTTTTAATCCAAAATTTGAAATCGTTAGCTCTTTTTGTGAATTCAACAATGAATTCATACTACTTTTAAGGCAAGATCATAAACCTGAGCCAAATACGTTATGAGTTCCGGCTTGAAAGATTGATGAATGAGAAGATTCCTTGCAAGCAATAAAAAGAGAGATAAAGGAGGAAACATGAATTATTCTGGAAGACAAAGACATTAATTTTTATAAAAAAATCTTTGTAAAATATCCAACATACGATTTTATTTACTATATGTTTTATGTTAATTTTTTGGAAAGGCCAGAAGTTATTATAAACCAGAAAGAGCATAAAGAATTTATCTGGACTAATCCGATAGATTCATTACAATTAAATCTAATCTGATGATTAAATGAGTGCATCAGGCTATTTTATAAAATATAACGATGAATAACACGATATCTATTTGAACATGACTTGTATATAAATTTTTTGATAATCAAAATTCAAGAATAAAAAGACTTAAAGATTTTGATCATGAATGAATTGAATTGTGCATTGCTGACTCGGAAGCTTTGTTGAATCTTGAACTTGAACAAGAAAACGTGGATTACTTGAAATCGCTTGAATATGTATCAATCCATTTGCCATGGATCAATATAAGATATTGAGACAATGAAAGATGCAGAAAAGTCTTATCTGCAGTAGAAAAACTTTATAAGAAAATTTGAGCGAAAAACGTAAATGTCCATGATACTGAAATCGATGATTACAGAATTTTTCAGGAATTTGATTTCAATGTTCTTATTGAAAACGATGATTATAAATTTCCAGACACCGCAACCCCGTCAAGAATAAATGAGATCTTATGACTTAACCAAAATTTTAGATTCAATTTGGATTTTGCACACGCTTTAACTTTATGAGGAGAGATTACTAAAGAGTTTATAGACAATTTTAGACAAAAAATATCCCAAATACACATGTCAAATCTTACAAAGGATATAAAAGATCATAATTTCTTACATAGAGATGCCACGGCAGAAACTCTGGATCTATTAAGATATTTGAAAGAAAATTTATCTGATGATATTCCTTTAGTGCTTGAATGTGTGGCTTCAAACGAGAATGAAATAGACCTTATTTCAAAAGAAATAGAATTTTTAAGAAATTTTTAGTATAATTAGCGCTTGATTTCAATTAATTTTGGTTATAATCTTTAATGAAAAATTTATCTTTAATGAATAGAAAAATGTTTAATATCGCCTTTAATACTTTCAAAGAATTAACAAGAAACAAAATATTATACCTTATTTTATTTTTCTGAGTTTTACTGATAGGATTTAGTTTGGTTTTAGCTTCTTTGTCTTTATGACAAACCGAAAAGATTATCTCGGATTTTGGACTTGCTATGATTGAGATTTTTTGACTAGTTTCTGTTATATTCATTTGAAGCCAATTGCTTTTTAAGGAAATTGAAGGGAAGACGATTTATTTGATTTTATCGAAGCCTATTTCAAGATATGAATTCATACTTTGAAAATTTTTAGGTTTTGCGATGATACTTTTTCTTATAATATTTTTTCAATCAATAATATTTTTCCTTCTCGCAATATATTCAGATATTCAAATCTCTTGGATTTTATTTGCATCGATCGTATTCATTTATCTAAAATTGATTGTTCTGTTCGCTATAATATTATTCTTTTCAACATTCATATCATCAATCTTATCAATTGTTTTGACAATTCTTGTTTATGTCATTTCACATTCGGTGACTTCCATCATGGACATGGCAGCAAGATCAAATAACACAATAATGTATTATCTTTGAAAAATTCTATATGTGGTTTTTCCTAATTTCGAGTCATTGAATATTAAAAGCCTAGTTTCCTCGTACCAAAAATTCGATATCATGTACACTCTTTGAAATTGAATATATGCCTTGATTTACCTTTTGTTATTATTGATTTTTACCGTATTAATATTTAATAGAAAAACATTTGAAAACTCATAAAACGGAAGAGGTGGAATTTTTCTACAATAGATTCTATTTCGATAAGAATGTTCTGATTCCTAGACTTGATACGGAAAGCCTCGTAAGAGAAGCGATAAAAATAGCAAAGAAAGAAAATATAAAGACGCTTTTGGATATATGAACATGATCCTGAATAATTCCAATATCAATCGACAAAAATGTTCCTGATCTGAAAATTTATGCTGTTGAAAAAAGCAAAAGAGCTTTAAAAATTGCAAGAGCAAATGCAATAAAAAATAATTCTCAAATCTCTTTTATCCCGTGAGATCTATTGAAGACATTTTTAACTCAAGGATTCGAATTTTCAGAAAAAGTTCTGATAACAGCAAATCTTCCTTACATAAAAAATGAGGACTGGGAAAATATGAGCGATGATACAAAATTCGAGCCTAAAATGGCGTTGTTTTGATGAAAAAGAACCTGATTTGAACTTTATGAAAAATTTTTTAGACAGGTTTTAAAATTAAAGGAAAAATATTCACGAGTAACATTTTTCGTGATATGCGAAATATGATTTGACCAAAAGGATATTGCGAAGAAATTTTTAAAAAAATGCAATTTCAAATTTGAGTTTTTCAAGGATTTGAGAGATATTGAAAGGTTTATAAAAGTAATAATATAAAAATGTTCAGTACTCTTGATTTGGCTAAATATTGATGAGATAAGAACATTTTGGTTTCCCTGATTTTTTCAAAATTAAAGACCTTCTTTGAGTGAAAAGATAAGATTGTTTTATTTGAACATATAAAATCCATTAAGATATCAAATGATCATGTTTTTATAAAAACCATAAAACCTATTGTTAACAGTGAATTGAAATTTCATGAAGAGGAGATTGAAAAAATAATATTAGATCTTTTCGGGACTTTCGGACTTCATTATAAAAGATTAAAGATTATGTTCAAATAATGGAAAAGAATTTTAAAAAATTGGATTTAAGCAATACTAAGGCCTTCATAAAAGCCTTAGTATTGTTTCTTGGTATAAATTTTTTTCTTGTTTCCTGTTCGAATGAATATGTAGATTTTCATTCACAAAAAAAAGAATACAAGGAAAGTCTAAAAAAAGTATATGAAAACAGTCCAAAAAAGGATGTTTCAGAAATTGAGGAATTATCTGTCGAGATTTCTAACTTACCTGACAAATCAGCTCTTGATAAGCTTATCTGAGAATTGAGGAATTCGAAAAAACGAATTTTACTTGAAACATATATTCTTACAGAAAAAAGAATCATAAATGAATTGATAAGCGCCAAAAAAAGAGGGGTTTCTGTTAAGGTTATTTTAGAGAAAAATGTTTTATGATCACCTTCCATAAATAAAAAAGCATTAGAGCTGTTGAATAAATCATGAATTGACGCTATATATGCTGATTCAGAAAATTACAGGTTCACACATTCAAAATTTTTTATAATTGATGATCTTTATATCATCGGAACTTGAAATATGAGCCATTCGACATTTTATAAAAATAAGGAGTTTTTTGTTTACGGTAAAGATTACGATAATCTAAAAATATTAGAAAGGGTTTTCGATGATGATTGGATATGAAAAAAGAGCATTGTTTGTGAAGAAAATATAATAACCTCGCCTTTTTGTTCGAGGATAATGACACAAAACATTTTGTCTCTTGCAGAAAAGTCTGTTTATATGTATGAACAGCAAATATTTGATTCATCAACCGAAGAAATCATTATGAAAAAGGCTTCGGAATGAGTGAAGATAAATATCATCCTTGAAAATCCAAAGAACGTAAAATCCAACGAAAATATAATTAAAAAATTTAAGTTAGATAATATTAATACATATTTTTTAGAAAAAACATATATTCATGCAAAAGCTATAATCGTTGATGAAAGCATCATTTATATCTGAAGCATTAATATGACATCAAATTCTATGGATAATAATAGAGAGGTTGGACTGGTTTTTCGTAATGAAAATAAATCGAAAGAATTAATAAAGCAATTTAATATTGAAATTGGTCAATAACATAAACTTTGATTCTTTTATTAAAGCTATATAATGCTTCTTAAGAATTTAAAAAATTAAAAATGAAAAAAACTTTTTTTATTTTAATGATAGTTTTAATATCGTTAACTTTTATATATTTGAGTCTGCATACAGATGAAAAAAAGCTGTATACTGATTCAGATATTAAGAGCATGCTGGACAAAAAAGAATTGAATTATGTGGTAGAGTCAAAATGAGATGAATTTGATCTTAAAGAAATTGAAAAAATTTGAACAAACTGAAATTTTTATAGGAAAATTTCTCCTATTGATGGAATGTACTATCATTCAAATTCTCCAAAACCCTATAATACATCTAAGTCAGCAAGCTGAAAATATATAATTGAAATAGATTCTTGAATCTTCGTATTTTCCCTTAATGATATTTTCAATAAATATGAAATACGTGCTAAATCATTCGTTTTAAATCAATTGTGAAAATGAATTTTTGTTGTCGTAAATACAGAAAAGGAACACAAGATATATTCTTATAGTTCTATTCTTAATGTACAAATTTGATCTCAATGAAATGGCGTGACGAACTTTAATCTTTATCCATCTTTGCTGTTCTCATATAACCCATCTTTAAATGATGAATTAAGGCGATCCGATATTTTAAGGATTGCAACCTTAAACAATATTTTTTATTTGGATTCAAAAGATAAAAAGTTCACTGAATCTTTATTTTGAAGTGATAATAAAGATAAATGAGATAAGCTTATTAAAATGTATGAACATGATTTAAGTCTAAAATTTAAAAAATACTCAAATTTTTATTCAGATTTCCTAAATATGCAAGACTGAGAGATCGGTTGAAATGAACTAATAGATAAGTATTCTTTTATGCTTTTGAATAATTCTAAAAAAAATATTTATTTAAAAAACCAATTATCGAGAAATATTTTGCAATATTTTAATTATATTTGAAAAAATGAAGCCGATAACACCGATTCTTTGTCGCTATCTCTTCAAGATAGCATTTTAAAAACTCTTGATGAAATGATGCAAAGTTGATGAAAACTTCACTCAGAATGAATAGATATACTTAAAAACTATTATTATATTTCATATTATTGATCGCTTTTAGGTAATGACGATGATATAATTTTCAAAGATAAAAACAGTTTCCTAAAAATAATTAAAAAAGCTATTCCTAATATTATCTGAAGCGAATATTTTTCAGCTTTATCTGATATTTATCTTGCTTATAATTTTTCAGACTTTAAAAAAACCTCACTTAACGATAACATTAATCTTTACATTGCTAATGCGGTTTCGAGGGGTATGATATGAAATAATGATTTTTTGGAATTCTCATTTTTCTTGACGCAATACCTTAATTACAATATGGACATATCCAAAAGCTCTGTCGATATATTCTCGAATTTAATAAGTATTGTAAATACAAATTTCAATCTAGTTAAAGATGAGCAAAAAAAATCAAGTATTTTATCGATCCAGTTTTATAATTATTCAAAAATAATTGATAATATAAATAACCTGGTATTGTCCACTTATTTTAACAAAAAAGAAAAGGGAAATGTCTTAAAAGATGAATTCTGATGAGAAAATTTTGTAAATATCCCAAAGGGCGACATTCTGCTTTTAAAACAATTATATCAAAAATGAGCTGAAGATCTGGTATCAAAAAAAGAATATTATAAAAATCTATGATCAAATGATAGTTATACTTTTTTGAAAGACAGGTATCTAAAATTGAAATCAATTATTTCTATTTTTGAAAATTATAACGATTACATTGTAAGAATTAATCTAAACAAGGAAAATCAAGACTTGAAATGACTTGATTTTATTA
>CAYWJC010000168.1:0-2005 GCA_964458505.1 uncultured Candidatus Peribacteria bacterium
TTTTTTTTAATTTTAAAATTTTTAATCTTGTGAATTCTCTGATAATAATTGAGTTGTATTTTCTGGTGCTGCAGCATCTTTTATTCATAATTCGGATAATGCTTCGCTTTCTAAATTATAAGTTGTTATAATAGATGTTATTCAAACAAGCTCTAAAGTATCTTTAACTTCATCTAGCATATTTGTTAAAAACATTTGTCAGTTTCAATCTTCAATATTCGAAAAAATATCTGCTATATATCAAATAGATTTTGAATTTAGATATCTAAGTCAAGAAAAATTGAATATAAGTTTCTTTCAAGTAAAGTCTCAAATAGAATTATATATTGCGGTAAATGTTTTATCAGCATTGGTTTCGTCTAGCTCACCAATAAATTCAAAAACTTCAATTCAAGCAATTACTTTCTTTTTTATTTCAATTGGAGTATTCATATTTTTTTTAAGAAAATAATAATTAACAAAAGCATTTTAATATATTTTTAGTATTATTGCAAATTTAATTGAAAAAAAAACTTTTGGGGTTAAACTAATGCAATAAATTATTTCAGATTATATAAAATAAATCATAAAAATCAATGTTAATAAATACGTTAGAACTGATCAGTAAAAATGACGCTTTAGAAAAAATATCAAAAGAAATCAAAAAGATAACTGACAAAAATCCTTATAATCCTATTTGGCAAACATTAGATTGGAATCTGATGCTTAAAGAAGCTTGATATGTAGAAAAATGATTTTTTATCTGAATTTATGATGAACCCCATAATCTTCAAAACTTTGCAATAATCGAAAAAAGAAGCATCGGTCTTTGAAAATTTGCTTTTTTTATTTTATGATGACCTTCAAATGATTCTTATTTGGAGTTATTGGAAAAAGAAATAATTAGATTATGAAAAGTTGAATCTATCATTTATATTCAAATCGAACCGTTAATATATCTAAATTTTAATTGATTCAAGAATTTTAAATTAAAAAAATTTATTGAAAAATATACTATTTTAATCGATTTAGAGAAATCTCTTGAAGATATACTATCTGAAATGAAGCCGAAATGAAGGTATAACATCAAAGTTGCAGAAAAACATTGAATCAAGATAGAAAAATCTGAATTTTCCGAAAAGAATGTTAATATTTTTTATGATTTACTATCTGAAACAAATAAGCGCGATAAATTCAATATAAATTCCCTATCATACTTTAAAACTTTTTTAGATTATATTTATAAAAATAATTTAGGTTGACTCTATTTTGCCAAAAAAGATGAGGAAGTTATTGCCTGTTGAATATTTATAATTTCAAATAATACTTGTTACTATTATTATTGAGCATCAACAAGCGATAACAATAAGAGGAAATTTATGGCTTCATATCTTATACAATGGGAAATGATCAAGAAGGCAAAAAATGAGTGATGCAAATTTTATGATTTCTTATGAATAGCAATGCCTTGATCTTCAGACTCAAGTCTTGCATGAGTGACTGATTTTAAATTAAAATTTTCAGAAAATATAAAGGAGTGGCCAAATTCTCAAATATATATAAACAAGAAGATTTATTTTTATTTTTTTCTTTTAAAAAATAAAATTAAGAACTTTTTGAAATAATCAACTAAAATAAATTAAATGTCAATGGTATTATTCTTGTTATCTTTTTTAATAAAAATATAATAATCAAGAAGTTCTAGTTATACAATCATTAAAATTAATTTTTTATAAATGAAAAAAATATTATCAATAATAACTATCACCTTATTGCTGACTTCTTGTTGAAATAGTAAAAATTGAAATAATGTTGAGAAAAATCCACAAAATTGAAAAGTAGAAAGTTCAACAGGCTCAAATAATGAAGAAATCCCTGCAGTTGAGATTACCAGCACGTGAACGATTGAAACCGATAGTGGACTTTCCAATACCTGAAATACCAATTCTTGATGAGAATCTTTATTAGATGAGCTTCCTGAAATAAATTGAGTTATTGTTCAGTAAATAAGTAAAAACCCAAAAAA
>CAYWJC010000169.1:0-3231 GCA_964458505.1 uncultured Candidatus Peribacteria bacterium
ATTGTATCCAAACGGGCTTGAGGAGGATGGAAAGAATTCTCACCACTCTCATGTTTTTCTCATGTGTTCTATTATACGAGGAACCAGTGTTTCATATTCTTCTTTGGTGTATTGTTTGTTGAGGATGCAGTAGGAGGAATTCTTCAAGCTTGCACATCCAAACAGATTTGCATTATTCGGATAACAAAAATAGCAATAAAAAGAGTCCTGGATGTTATCATATGTTTCAGACGAAAATAAAACTTTTGAAGAATTTATTCAAATTGCAGATCACTCATAACATAATGAGATATTTTGTCACCAAAATGAGATATCATGACAATCTTTTGAATTATCAACAATAAATGTTGAATATTTAATATTTTCAGAATCGTAAATATCAAAAGAATCTATGATATTTTGTGAATTAATAATATTATTTCATAAGGCATTATCCGAATTTATTATTTTAGCATAATTGTAAGGTTGATTTTTTGAAAGCTTGTTGAATTCATCAATAATCTCGTTTGATTTTAAATTTTTTTGTATTCTTTCATATTCTTGCTTATCATACTGTCTGTTGAAAATGCAATATTGCTTATTTGTAAGGTTAATACACCCGATACAGTCTTGACATCATTTACAAAAACTACAATATTTACAATTTCTAGAATCAGTACATTCAAACAAATGGATTGAATCGTAGATTCAAAGAGAGTTTTCACATTCATAACAATTTTCGCTTTTTCTTAAGGAAAGACTGTCTATTATCATTTTAGAATTATATATATCTTCGCAGTAGTATATATCTTCAGCACTTACAATGTTATTTGAAAGATATGAATTCTTAACTTCATTTGCTCCATTCACATAATCAGCATTTTCAAGCGTTGATTCAATCACTGCTAGATGTGGCAATGGTACAGATTTAAGAAGATCGTCAAATTGTTCAAAAAATGTTTTTGAAAAATCAAATTGCATTCAATAATCTTTAGGATTCCATCTGTCAGATTCAAATTCCTTTACATGATATACTTTATATGGTTTATCCGGAGAATACATTGAAATTATATTCTTACCGCTTGCATCACAATTTCTTCTGTACATATTCCTTCTGTTTCTCCAAGCTAGCCTCCTTTTGTTTCTGCAATCAGGACACAAAGTCGGTGATGGAACTCCATATTTAACTCAAGAAAAAACCGGAGCAATTTTATCATAAAATTCTAAATCTCAGTCAGTAACACTAAAATCAGTCTGACATTGCTTGCAAATTTTTATCTCGATTATTTTTTCATCCATAAATTTAAAAAAATTATATTCTTGAAGTAAAATTAAGTATTAATTCTTGCAACCATTCTTTTTCTTTATCGTCTAAAAAGTGCTGGGGTCCTAATAATTCATGCGAGAAAACAGCGCAACATTCTTCAGTATCTTTATATCTAGAGAGATTCGAATCATTATCCAAAACATATATATATCTATCATCTAAAATATTATTGAATAAAAAATAAGTATGTTTAAGTAAATCGCTAGTTATGGTTCTATTTCTTGTATAAAAATCATCTCTTGATTTTAAATATGTTTCAGAAGGGATAACTAGTTCCGTGTAGTTAGCAATGTAATCTGTATGCCTTTTTAATGCCAATTCTTCTTCTTCCAAAGTTTTAAATATCGCTATATATCTTGGTTTTATATTATCTCACATAAGTGTTTCAATAACTGAGCTTCCTCAATTATTATTTGAAGTACTTTCTCAGCTGTTATTTAAAATGATTTTTGTCATAATCAAATAATTATATAATAAAATACAGTTTAACTTCTATTTATCATAACAATTCTCACAGTATATTATTTCCGATCTTTCTGGAGCAAAGGTTGTTTTGATATTGATTCAGCATTCCATACATTTTCTATCAAATAATTTTCTTGGATTTCTTAATCTCATTCTGTCCATATGCCTTTCATCAGGATGCTTATGTGGAATCGGCAAATTATGTTTTCTGTAGAATTCAAGCTCTGATTTGATTATCCTGAATGGTTTTCAAGTAACTTCACATTCAATAGCCCAATTTATTATATCATCAGGTATTTCTGAAATATTTCGTGGTAACTTTGATGCAGGTATTATTTTTGATACATCTGGTTTTGGATTTTTATATTCTGACCATTTAAAACCTTGTAATAAAGCTTGATCTTTTTCTAATGGATAATATTCGCATGCAACCGTTTCATTATATCAAAATGGTGATAATCAAGATGGAAAGAATTCTCACCATTCTCAGGTTTTTTTCATATGTTCAATTATTTTTGGAACAAGTTCTTCATACTCATCTTTTGCATATTGCTTATTTAAAATACAATAAGATTTTCATTTCAAACCTACACATCAAAAACAATTTGTACATCAATGAACACAAAACTGACTATAATATAAATCAGATACATCTTGCCATCAATTATCCGTAAATAAACAATGGGTAGCATTTATTCAAGTAGCGCACGTCTCATAACTAGTACTAAGATTATTTCAAATAATACAGGCATCCATGTTATTTTTTACAGGACCTCTCAAATCTGTACAATATCTTATCTCTTCACCTCATACAATATCAAAACCATAAATAACGTTTTTTGATTCATAAACATTATCTCATATATATTTTTCGCTATTTAGTGTATTAATATATTTATGAGGAGTTGCATATAATAAATTATTAAATTCTTTTGTTATTAATGCTTTATTATCTTTTATTTCTTCTAATTTTTTTCTGTATTCATCTTTATTATACTTTATATTGAATATTTCATAAGATGTATTTCTTAATCCAACACATCAAAAGCAGTTGCTGCATGAAATACAATCCTTACATAAGGTACATTCACTACACTCTGAACATTCTCTTAGTTTAGATCATTTAAAACAATTGTGCGAATCAATACATTCATAACACTCAGAAGAATCGTAAACTTTTAAGCAATCTAAGGTATTGGTACATCTTGAAAGTCCTTTTGAGTATTGACAATCCTCACTATGTACTGAGTTATAACACAAATAACAATTTTTCAGTCAAGTAGTTTGATTGCAATAATCACTGTTTTCCGGTAAATTATTAATAACACTCATTTTGGGAACCACAAGTAAAAGTTCTCAAAATTGTTCAAAAAAAGTTTTAGAAAAATCAAAATCTTTTCAATAATCAAGCGGATCCCATTTATCAGACCACCATTCAACTGGTTCATATACACTATATT
>CAYWJC010000170.1:0-3734 GCA_964458505.1 uncultured Candidatus Peribacteria bacterium
AAGGAATGAGCAGATATAATTTGTGCCGTATATAAAATTGGTTCAGAATTCATAGCGATTGATCCAGTAGAATATTGATACGATATTTCATTTAAATCATGAAAAATTTCCCAGGAATTATTGGATTTTCTTTACGATAAACTTAAACCGAAATGAATTGTGAGCAAGGTTATTTGACATATTTCAAAAAAGGTTGAATGATTATCTAAATAACTTATATTTAAATTAACTAAAATGAGATTAAAAATGACTCCTGATTGAGAAATTGATTCTTCAAAATATAGCCCAAGTAATATAAATATAGATGGAATAAGTTGGTTTCAGGCAATGGAAATGGATGCTGTATTAACTTATTTTATAAAGATATTTCAAGATAACGGCAATGAATGGAAAATGAATAAAGCTGAATTTGATAAGATTATTTGAACATTGGAAGAATCTGCCAGAAAAAGCAAGGCATGATGAATAACTCAATTTATTTATAATCCTGCAAATATTAAAAGTGTTTATTGGGGTGCATTAGAAATAAAAGAAGACAAGATTCAATTGAAAGAATATATATTGCAATATCTTTTAAGGTGTAAAAATCAATTTTCAATTAGAAATTCAATCAAAAAATTTAAATTTAAATATTGTGCAGTCATAGATTAAGAATTATTATTTATAAACGGTTATACATTATTTAATGACAAAATCCATTTTTTGAATATAATTTCTTTCTTTATAAAAGAATATATTTTTTCATATACCCAATAATGTTATTTAAAGACCTGAATCTATTAAGTCCTATCTTAAAAGCTCTTGAGAAGCAATGATACGAAAACCCGACTCCAATCCAAGAAAAAGCCATTCCTTTTATTCTTGAATGAAGAGATGTTCTTGGTTCGGCTCAGACTTGAACATGAAAGACTGCAGCTTTTGCTATCCCTACTTTACAGATTCTGTCTCGTGAAAGGGAGACTTCAAATATGCCACGTACAATAAAATCGCTTATATTGACTCCAACTCGTGAACTTGCAATACAAATAGAAGAAAGTTTCTCTGCATATTGAAAAAATCTTTGACTTCGTCATACTGTAATTTTTTGATGAGTTTCACAACATGCTCAAACTGAAAGATTAAAGAAATGAATCGACATTTTGGTTGCAACTCCAGGAAGACTTCTAGATCTTATGAATCAAGGATTCATAAATTTGAAGAATGTTGAGATATTTATCTTGGATGAGGCAGACAGAATGCTTAATATGTGATTTATAAATGATGTAAAAAAAGTTCTGACAAAATTGCCTACAAAAAAACAAACTCTGTTTTTCTCTGCAACTATGCCAAAAGAAATACTGACACTTGCAAATTCGATTCTACATAATCCAGTAAAAGTAGAGGTTGCTCCTGTTTCTTCCACTGCTGATACAGTAAAACAAGCAGTATATTCAGTAAAAAAACATGATAAAAAACTTCTTCTAGCTTATTTATTAAAGAATCCTTCAATTGTTTCTGTGCTTGTTTTTACTCGTACGAAACATTGAGCTGATAGGGTAGTGAAAGATCTAGAAAAAGTATGAGTGGTTGCAGAAGCAATCCATTGAAATAAATCCCAAAATGCCCGTCAAAGAGCTTTGAATAATTTTAAAACAAAACAAACAAGAGTGCTTGTTGCAACTGATATTGCAGCTCGTTGAATTGATGTAGACGATTTGTCTCATGTGATAAATTATGATCTTCCGAATGAATCTGAAACTTACGTTCACCGAATTTGACGTACCTGAAGGGCTGGACAAAGTGGTATTGCACTTTCATTTTGTGATGGGGAAGAAGTAGAATATTTGCAAGATATCCAAAAATTAATCTGAAGAAAAATTGATATTGTAGAAGATCATCCATTTGCTGTAAAAATGCAACAAGCTCAAATATCAGCCCAAAAGAAAACTTCATCACCTCAAAAAACTTTTTCATCTAAAAGAAAAAGAAATTACAGATAATTATTTTTCATTATTTATTTGTAACAATTTTTTTTACAAATTTATATATCTACATATTATCATTTAATAGAAAATTATTATATCAGTTATTTTTTTATGCGAAATCCCTATATAAATCTAGTTATAAACAGCTATAAATTTGCAAAAGAAAAGAAAAAGGTGTTCATAATTTGAATG
This sequence comes from uncultured Candidatus Peribacteria bacterium, assembly GCA_964458505.1. GTDB lineage: Bacteria > Patescibacteriota > Gracilibacteria > BD1-5 > UBA2023 > JAQUEK01. The sequence goes on from CAYWJC010000170.1 coordinate 2,157, forward strand.
ATACTTTTTGTTGTAGCAAATTGATTTAATCTGCTGCAACCTTTCATATTTGGACAAATATTGAATTCTGTACAAAAATGATGACCGGATATGTTTAAAAATTTTACAACATTTCTCTTACTTTATAGTCTAATGCCTTTTTTTTCTTGGATATTCCATTGAAATTGAAGGATAATTGAAAGAACAGTCGCATTTCATATTTCAAAGAATTACAAGGAATATTTGTTCGGTATTGTAACAAAACTTCCTTTCAGATGGCATTCAGATAATCATTCATGAGAAACCATCAATAAGATAAGCAAAGCCACAAATGCACTGGAAAGATTCAGTGATGATCATTTTGTTTATATCCAAACAATAATCACTTTTTTATGATCCTTAATTTGAATAGCTGTTATCTCTGTTTATTTTAGTTTTTATCTTGCTTTAGGTACTATTTTTGTAATTTCTATAATACTTTATTTTGATAAAAAGTTAATCAAGTTATATGATGAGGTTTTTAAGAAAGAACACAAAGTAGCATCGCTTCTTCATGATTATATTTCAAATATCAGAACTCTTATAACTCTACATTTTGAAAGCCTTGCCGAAAATGAACTAGCTAAAAGAATTTTTGATATTTTTCCTATAAAAAAGAAAAGATTTATAATTAATGAAATTAAGTGGTTTTCTATTTCAATGTTTATAACAGCAATACAATTCCTTATTTTATTCTTATATTGATATACGACATTTAATGATTCTTGAACTATTATGGTCTGAAATCTAGTTATATTATTTCAATATTTACAAAAATTCACTTGAACATTCTTTGATTTTGCATGGAAGTATGAGTGAATTGTGAAGCTGAATTCCGAATTAAAAACATCGGAATGCATAATAGATGATTATAATAATCTTGTTATTAATGAAAACGAAAAAATTAATAGTTGGAATAACATCAAAATAAAAAACCTTAATTTCAAATATGATGAAAATCAAGAAGATTTTACTTTAAAAAATATAAACATTGAGCTTAATAAAGGACAGAAAATAGCATTTGTATGAGAAAGCTGAAGTGGAAAAAGTACAATGCTTTCAATTATTAAATGACTTTATGAAACAAGTGATTCTGAAATCAATATAGATTCCGAAATTTTTAATAATTCAAACATTTTGACAAATATTACAACTCTAATTCCTCAAGACCCTGAAATATTTGAGAATACATTATGATATAATGTGACTTTTTGAATTGATGCAGATGAAAAGAAAATTAATGAAAGCATGCAAATTGCTAAATTCGACACTGTTTTAAAGAGACTTAAAAATTGATCTGAAACAAATATAAAAGAAAAGTGAGTTAATTTCTCTTGATGAGAAAAACAAAGACTAGCATTAGCTAGATGAGTTTTTTCGGCAGAATGAAGGACAATCATAATTTTAGATGAACCGACTAGCAGTGTTGACTCAGTAAATGAGCTTATGATATATAAAAACATTTTTAAGAAATTTGAAGATAGATGCATTATTTCATCAATTCATAGACTACATCTTTTATCGATGTTCGATAAGATTTATCTTTTCGATAAAGGGGAA
>CAYWJC010000171.1:0-11194 GCA_964458505.1 uncultured Candidatus Peribacteria bacterium
CCACCTCCTCAACCTCATCATCATCCACCACCTCATCATCCACCTCCTCAACCTCATCATCATCCACCTCCTCAACCTCATCATCATCCGCCTCCTCATCAGGTAGTAAAGCTTGCATTACAGCTTCATCAAGAAAGTCAATTACATGACCATGTATAGTTTGTCCTATTTCAAACTACTGTTGCAGTAAAATTTCAAACAGTTTGTCATGGAAGACATAGTCAAGAGCTTGTTGCAGTTACTTGTGCTGATTGTGATCAAGATAAGGTTCCTGCAACACAAACTTCACCGACATTTTGACAACTTGCATTACAAGTGGATCAGCTTTGTCAGTTTTGAGCTCAAAGATCACATTGTTCTCAGTTAGCTGAATCAAGAACTCAATCTCAACACCACGAAGTATAAAGATTATGACACTCGACATGCATTCTTTGTGGAGGTAGATCGAAGAATTTTTTTCAGGACTGATTTATTACAAGTGTTGAAAGATTTAAAACTCATCAAACTGTAGTTTCGGTTCAATCAGTATAATTCCAGTTTCAATCTATTGATTTTTGTCATCAAATTGAAAATCATAAAGTATATACTATTCTTGAGGCAACTGTATTTCTATTATCTGGATGTGAAGTGAATTTGAGTCACCTTGAATTGAATACAAGAACTCTATTTTTTCAAACTGGGGAAAATCATGAAATCAATCATGTATTTGTTATGACTCAATCGTTTGTTATCAAATTGTTCATTGTATCAATTTGTACATTTGATTTACTGTTTGAAAAAACTACTTCTGGAAGTCATGGGGCTGTATTATTAAACCAGTCCCAAACAGTGAAATTAGTATTTAGATAAAACCTATCTTGAAAACATTGATTACAGGATCTTCATCAGGAATCGAATCAATTACATGAAACTTCAGCCCCAAATGATATATCTTTGATGGAAAAGGTTAGTAAGATAAGTAGGATTATGTTCAAGGCATTCCTTTTCATAGGCTTCAGGTACTATTAGTATTATTAAAATTATTAACTTTAAAATCGTTTCTTTGTAAAAAATAAATTGCAGAAATAAGAAGTAAAAGCAAAGCTAATATTACATATTTTTTCATTTGAATATATTATTATTTTTATGTTCATTGATTACCTTCTCAGGTGTTTCATGATGAGTTTCAAGAATTTGCATTCGTATTTCATTGTCATTCATGTTCTTTTCCATTAAACACTCCCGCACCAACAGTAATCACATCTTTTTTATTTTCGTGCACTCATAAAACTGTTGTCATGGAATCTCAGAACGAAGGGGTCACAGGGATACATTCAGGTTTTCCAGGAATAACAAATTTTGCTCCGGAAATTAAATATGCATCATTCAAACATTCTCACCATCTTGAGTAAAGCAACTTAAAGCTTCAACTAACGCCATTTACAGTTTTTCATTTTAAAATTTCTTTTACATCGTTTATGTCCTTTAATTTATGTTCAGGACTTTTTGAGTTGATATCCTTCAAATATGACTTTAAGACGAACTCTGGAATCATGTCAACGAATTTTTCTCTTAAATACTTATTTTCAATTTCAGTTCATTCTCATTTTATTACATCTACTTTTCATGCAATTGGTGCTATTCATTGAAATTTTTTATGTTGGACTCATTTTTTATCTTGCGCCATTTGAGCAAAATTAACAAATGCCATTACATTTTCCATTTCATGAGTTTCTTTTGTTTTTCTTTCATCTATATGATTATTATGATCGAAAGATTCTCTTGCTTTTTTAAGTTGTTCTTTTACTACAACTTGCTCATCTTTATTTAATTTAAGCATAGATAAAAGGTTTCTATCATAGGCTTTATTAATTGCATTTGAACTATATGCAACTTTAACATCTTTTAAGGATAATTGTTCTTGGGTTCATCTATATCATGTCTTACTTTTAAATTCCTTAAACATTTTTTTATCTTCTTTGATTTCCTTGAACAATCTAATTCTCCAATCTCAGGCAGTTTTTCAGACTATCTCTCATAAAATCTGCATTTTTTCTTGAGTGCTTCAAGCTTCCATATTTCTAAACAAAAATCTTGTTTTTCATTTTCTATCAACTCTAATATTCTTCAATTGCTCCCAAGCTTCATTAAAATCTCCGGTTCATGACAATGCTCATTTCAAATAAAGATCTTGAAGCTTTCTGAATCAAGTATATTTCTTTCTTATTTCAATACTAGTCACGCCTTTCATTCTTTCAGAAACATCAGATTTTATATCAAGTTCAAATTTTTCTGTTACTATATTAATATCTTGGGGTGTTTCTTTTGATTGAATCTTATTTTCAACCAATGATAAAGTTATCGGTGGATTTTCAGATTTTTCTAAAGCTCAATTTATGGAAATCTTTTTTATCTCCTTAGTGTTATCTCAAATTTTTATTCTTTCAATCCTTTGAATATCTCAAGAAATATATTTTACTCCTTCGATTTCTTCGATTTGTATATCTTTTGAAGCATATATTTCAAGTTTTTCTGTATATTTATAAACGCTGAACTCCTTATCTCATTTTTTAAGTGTAATCTTTTCAAATCACAATTCTTTTAAAGTTTTTGCTTCAAAATTTGTTTTCAGCTCGATTTGATTTAAAACGGTGGTTTTCCTTGCGTCTCAATCCTTGATTTTAGTTCCTACTGACTCAATATTCAATCAAGCAAATTTAAACGGAACCCAGTCCCAGCTAAATATTGCTCATAACATCAATCAACCGAAATGATACCCCTTATTTCATGCATACAAATTGTCAACATAATGAGAAAGGCATCATGTTTTTATATTTTCTAATAAAACTTTATTTTCTTCAGGATTTTCTGATTTTCTTGAGTCATAAAAATTCTTTATCTTTGTATTAAATTCAATCAATTCTTTTGCTTCTTCTGGAGTCAATCATTCTTTATCGTCTATATTGTTGAACTTCATTTCTCAATTTACTAATACTATTCTGTTCAATACTTTTTCCTTAAACTTTGATGTTTGTTTTTTTATTGAATCAATCGTGCTTGGTCAAAGATCAACTCAAGCTCAAATTGTAAGTGGACTAAGCGAAACAAAAGGAGAAATCGCTATATTGCTTTTCAATTCATCGATCTTCATCAACGCATTTCTGTCATAAATTGTTACGGCCTTATGCATAGAAACAAATGGAATAAAATTTGCAACTCAAACATTGATTGTTCATCAATTTCAATCTGAAAACATTTCCTTTGAAATTGTGAAACCAAGAATTCATTTATAACTTTGCGCATTTAGTCCGTTTATGATCTTATCTATCACGGGACCTGTTTTTGTTCATTTTTCAGCATCTATTACTCATCAAAAAACAGAAAATTGCCATCATTTAACTTCCTCAGCAATATTTTTCTTTAAATCTTCTTTGCTGATTTTGATTCACAATTTATTCTCTATCTCAGATAATTTTTTACTAATATCTTTGTCTTTTTTTTCTAATTCCTTTTCTACTTCCAATTCAAATTTTGCAACATTTTTGCTGAATTCCTTTTCTTTTCATTTCAAAAATGAATCAAGTCATGCTGATTTTCAATTTCTTCATTGAACTTTCAAATTCTCTTTTAATGAATTCCAAAATGATTTTCTGAATTTTACAAGATCTTTTGTTTCAGCTTTTGATAAATCAGGAAATTCAACTCATAGTTTTTTGCTTAATTTTTTCAAAGCATCAAAATCTTTACAATTTTCAGATAATTTATTTCTTATCATAGATTCTCAAATAACTTCACTTTGTTCGCTTCCGGGAACTCAGCCAAAAAATTTATAAACACTGGAGATAAGATCAGATTTTTCCTTGTTTTGGGCTTTTGATACTCAATCTCAATCTATATCTGATAAAAATGCTATAAAATTAGATAATCATTTATCTTCTCAGCTTAAATCCAAAGCTCATTTATTATCCAAATTAACTTTTTTATCATTTCTTAAAGTGATACCGTGACTTTTTAAAACCTCTTTTAAGTCTCATCCACTTTTTAAATAATTGTTTAATTCATTGAATTTAGCTTTGTCTTGTTTATATATTTTATTCAGATCATTCAATTGATTTAATTCAGTGAACCAGAATGTTCCATTTGATACGTATCAAGCTTTTTCCCAGTCCTCATAAGTGGTTCAGGTTAATTTTCAAGAAACCAAAGCATTTATTGCACTGGCAATATTAATTTCATCCATATCCCCTTTTTCAATTCAAAGGAAAAGTGCTGTATCATCAAGTCTTTTCTCATTATTTTTTTTATCTATTTGAACTTTTAAATCTTTTAAAGAGCTTTCAACTTCTTCGGATGCCTTAAAAACTTTTTCTAGATTATTAGTCAATATTCAAAGGTTATCCTTGCTGTTTTCAACTGTTAGGATTTTCCCTTCATTGTAATTTTTTTTGATTTTATCAAATTGGCTGACTTTATTTGATATATAATCCAAAGTTGACTGAGGAACAATTTCCTTAGATTTTCTTTTAGTTCTTATGAAATCTGCCAATTCCTTAAGATTTTTAACTAATTCCCGTGTTGCCTTCTCTGATAATTTTTTTTGTTCTTCAGATTTGGAATCCTTAAAATCTAGTAAATCTATTTCATTGTTAAGATTTCATCTTGAATCGATGTTTGAAATAGAATCTTCCAATGATTTCTGCAATCACTCAAAAGAAGTGTTTGTTTTTGTTTCTGCCATAAAAAAGAAATTAAAAAATATTTATTTTTGTTATTCCTACTTAGGTTATCACATTTTTTAAATTGATGCAAATATTGAACAAAAAAAAGAGAACCCGTAGTTCTCTTTTTTAACTTTTTTCTTATTTTAATCGGTCTTTTTTCTAAATTTCGCTAATCATAAAGTTATCATCATTGCAGCCAAAATGAAAATGAAAAATTCTGGTCAAGTCTTAACTTTTGTGACCTCTTTTGCAGGAGGAAGAGGTTTTTGTAAAGTTTGAGCTCATGCCTTATAGGCAACACATTCAATATGCACTAATTTTCCGCTTTCTTTTCAAGAAGCATCTATGTTATGATAATTGATTGGGAACTTTAAAATTCAAACAGCTTCTCATTCTTTTTTATCGGTTGAATTTAGAACGTAGTTAGCTCATAAATCTGATTCTAGAAAATTTACAGTTTTTCCTCATTCAAGTAAAAATTCTTGTTTTCATGTTCAGGTTTTAGAATCTGTCCAAACGATTTCTTCAGAAAATTTCCAAAAGTTTGAAGTGTCAACCGGATTAGATATCCATTTTGTTGCAGCCCCTCATACATTAACCATTTCTGGTAAAGTTTGTTCGTCTTTATAGATTACCTGTTCAGTTGAATTTGGATTTGTCCAACTATCGGTTAAATTAGAAAGTTTCTCTCAAGTTGCTTTGATTCATCAGTCAAAACATTGATTACAAGCATTTTGTGTAAAATAATCCTTATCACATGCCACTTCTGGATAATTTCATATTCATCATTTCAAAGTCAATACTGATGATGGACCAGCTGCATTTAAATCTCAAGCATCTTCATTTTGCTCTTCTGAAGCAATTTCAGTATTCTCTTCTTCTGCACTCACATCAGAAGCTCAGCTATCTGTAATCTCTTCATCAATTGAAACAGTTTCAGTTTCATTTGCCAATGGATCTACAGAATCTCATGTTGCAGCAAATGCGGAAAAAGAAATAAAAGATAAAATCAAAACAACACCTAGGTATTTTTTTGTTTTCATATCTATAAAGATTAATTAAATAAAATCCTGCCAATTTTAGCACTTTATAGCGCATTGTCAAAAAAATGTTAAAAAATCTTGGATAAATTTTGAAAATATATATAATTGTGTGGTATTTAGGCTTCAGAAAATGGTTATTGATAATTTAATAATTTTAGTTATTAAAAAAGATTGGCTTAAATAATATTATTAATTAAAAACAAATATGATTGGGAATATAAAAACAGATTTACAAAAAGCTGAAGAACATTTGCATAATGAATTTGCAAAACTTCAAGTCTGAAGAGCTAACCCTAATTTGGTTGAATCAATACATATTAGCGTTTACTGATGAATACAGCCTCTTAAAAATGTTGCATCGGTTTCAGTACTTGATTCACAAACTCTTTCAATACAGCCATGGGATAAGTCGCTAATCAGAGATATAGACAAATGAATAAGCGATGCTTGACTCGGCCTTAATCCTCAAAACAATTGAGAATCTATCATGATAAAGATTCCAATGCTCACAGAAGAAAGAAGAAGAGATCTTGTAAAATTTGCAAAAAAACTTGCTGAAGAATGAAAAATAGCCATAAGAAATATAAGGCAAGATTATCTTAAGAAAATCAAAAATGCAGAAACAAACAAGGAAATAAGTGAAGATGTAGCCAAACAAAATGAAAAAGACCTTCAAAAATACATAGATGAAGAAATTGAAAAAATTGAAAAAATGCTTAAACACAAAGAAGAAGAAATAATGAAGATATAGTGATTGATTGTTTTTGAAAATTAAAATCGTATTGATAAGTTAAAATACCCTCCTCTTTTTAAAGCGGAGGGTGAAAACAGGTAATTGAATTATAAATCAGTAACATTTTTATATGGAATATTTAAATTATTTCGTCATATCGCAAATCTTAGTTGCTATTGCAATGGTTTTTGATTTTTTAAGTTTTCAGTATAAGGACAGAAAAAAGACATTTTTGTGTTTTATGATCTCGGCAAGCCTTATTAGTATACATTATTTTTTACTATTTAAAATTGCTGCATGAGTAATAGTATTTTTTTCTGTTTTGAGATTTGTGACTTGTTATTTTACAACTAACACAAAGTATTTCTGGTTATTTATATTTTTGAATACATTTTCTATATTTTTCACATTTAATACCATATATGACTTATTAATATATATTTGATCAATTTTCATAATAACAGGAAATTTTCAAAAAGATAACAGAAATATGAGAAAAATGATGATGGTCTGAACTTTGATTGTCATAATCTATAACTTAATCATTTTTTCTCCTGTAGCAGCGTTAATGGAATGATCATTTTTGTTAAGCAATTTTATCTGATATTACAGACATTACATTAAAGAAACTAAAACACTTGAACAATGATAAATTTAGAATTAAACAAGGACTACATAAACTCTTGAAACATTTTTTCAAGGGTATTTCTTATTTGAGAAAATTTTGTAAATGAGAAAAAAATAGTGTTTTTCGATTCAATTGATGATTTGAAAAGATTTGAAAAGATTTATGATTATTTTTATCCAAATTCAAAAAGTGTTGTAGTAGACAATTACTGATGATTTTTTTCATATTATTTTGAAAACTCTTGAGTTTATCTAACTACAAAAGACATATTTACTACCACTATTCCTGATAATTATGAGCTATCAAAAAAATCCGTTAACTTACAAGTTTGATCTGAAATTATTTTAGAAGAATTCATAAAAAAGCTGATTGACCTTTGATATTCACATTCTGCCCATCTTTCAAAAAATTGAAGCTATAATGTCGAAGGAGATATAATAAATCTCAAGCTTCCTTATTGAAGGTTTAGTTATAAGATCAGTCTTTTTGGTCAAGAGATAGACGAGATTTTAATCTTTGACAACTTAGACAAGAATAAAATTGAAAAAACAAAAATCTTAAATGTTTATTCTGCAAGTAAGGATGAGCTTATAAGTAAAAACATGATATCAGACAATTTAGACAAAATATCGAATTTTTTCAAATCTTGAGTTAAATTTTTCATTTGATTGGATTTTTTCAATGAAAAGGATCTGATCAAAAATAGACTTGAGAAAAGTGTAGTTTTTTGTGATGCGTACAGCAATAATCTTGAGACTGACCTTGAAATTTTAAATTTGGAAATAGATAGTGTTGATGAGTTGAAAAATGCTCTTGAATCTAAAAAGGTTAAAATCTTCACCAAAAATATTAAAACAGTAATGAATTTCATCGAATATAACAGTATTAATAATCCTGGGGTTGAAATCATAGAAATCATGGACAAGAAAATAAATCTGGAAAGTTATCAGATTTCATCTCTGGGGTCAATGGTTATTTGTGATGATATCCTTTCAAATATTTTCATCAAAAAAAGATACAGGAAAAGCTTATCGAAAGATCTTGATCTTCTTCTTCAGATAAAACCTTGAGATTATATTGTCCATATTGACCATGGAGTTTGAATCTTCAAACAAATTGTTATTAAAGATCTATCAGGCATAAAACGAGAATATGTTGAAATAGAATACAGGGATAATGACAAATTGTTTGTCCCCATTTGAGAGATTTACAGGATCAGCAAGTACATTTGAAATGAAAACCCCAAGCTTACATGACTCAACTCAACAGAATGGAGCAAGATCATAAAAAACACTGAGGTTGAAGTTGAAAAGATTGCAAATGAGCTTCTTGAAGTTTATGCTAAAAGATCTTTGGCAAAATGATATCCTTACATCGAGTTCAAAGAAAAAGAGGAATTTTTTAGAACATCTTTCTGATTCAAACATACTTTTGATCAGGAAAAATCAATCGAGGATGTTCTATATGATATGAAGATAAACAAACCTATGGACAGACTTTTGACAGGAGATGTGTGATTTTGAAAAACTGAGGTTGCTTGTAATGCTATTTACAGAGCTTTTTTAAATAAAAAACAGGTGGCATTCATATCGCCTCTTGTGATCCTTGCATATGAGCATTTCGATTCCTTAAAAAAAAGGTTTAAGGATTTTTGAGTTAGGATTGATATTCTTACAAGAGTAAGTACACAAAAAGAGCAAACTCAAGTTTTAAAAAAATTAGCAAATGGCGAAATCGATTGCATTATTTGAACGCATAGGCTTTTATCTGAAGATATCTCATTTAAGAACCTTTGACTTTTGATAGTTGATGAAGAACATAAATTCTGAGTCATTGACAAAGAAAAAATAAATAAAATCAAGTTAAATCTTGATATATTAAGCCTTTCTGCAACGCCAATTCCTAGAAGCCTGAACTTTGCGCTAAATTCAATAAAAGACATTTCAATAATATCAACAGCTCCTTTTTGAAAAAAACCGATAAAGACAATAGTTTCAAAATTCAGCGATGAGATAATAAGGGATTCTGTGAGTGCTGAAATAGAAAGGAGATGACAGGTCATTTTCATTCACAATAGAGTTGCAACAATCGAATCAACAAAAAAATATTTAGAGCAAATACTTCCAAAATGAACAAAAATAGTGATAGTCCATGGTCAAATGAGCTGAATTGAAGTCGAAGACAGGATAATTGATTTCAAAAATAGGAAATATGACATCCTTCTTGCCACTACTGTTATTGAAAATTGAGTAAATTTTCTTGATGCCAATACTATAATAATAAATGATGCGGAGACTTTCTGATTATCTCAGCTACATCAATTAAGATGAAGGGTCTGAAGATGAAAAATCGAATGACATTGTTATTTGCTCTACAGGAGAGAAAATCTCCCTGACGATGCAAAAAAACGATTGGTGACAATAGTTAACAATACCCATCTTTGAGCCTGATTTGAAATTGCCATGAGAGATTTGGAGATAAGATGAGCTTGAGATATCCTTGGAATAAAACAATCATGAAAATCAAAAGAAACTTGAATTTCTCTATATATCAAACTTCTGGAAGAAAAAATTGAAGAGCTCAAAACATGAGAAATCAAAAAAAGAACAGATTGTAAAGTGGAATTGAATATTTCATACTACATTCCTGATGACTTTTTTGAAAGCGAAGTTGATAAAATAAGCTTTTTCAGAAATATCGAATCTATCGAGACGGTCGAAGATCTTGAATTCAGCTATAATATGTTTGCATCATGAAAAGATATAATTCCCGAGGAGTTCACAAATCTTTTTCTTGTCCTAAAAGCAAGAATCAAGCTTTCAGAATATTGAGTGATTTGAGTTAAAAAAGTTTTGAATAATTATTTTTTTGAATTTGATAAAAACACCCCTGTCGAAAAAATCAGAGAATTCCTGAATATTGATAAATGATGAAATTTTGTGCTCGTAACGATCCATAAAATCAAAGTAGACACCCAAAACTACAAATGAGACAGAGATTTTTTAGGGAGCTTAATTGATTAACCAATTAAATCATGTTAAAAAATTTAAATATTGAAATTGAAGAAGTTATACGTTTTCTATCCTTACATATACCAAATTCCAAAGAGGATTCTAGAAAGTCGATTTTATTTCATGATATTAGGGTTGGCACATATCTCTATGAAAAGAATTATTCTAAAGATATTATCTTAGCTTGATTTTTACATGATATCATTGAATGGACAGGCATAGATAAGCAAACAATAGAAAATGAATTTGGGAATAATATCTTGAGATTAATACTTGCAAACTCAAAAGATGATTCAATAATAGACGAAGAAGAAAAAATAAGTGAATTAATTATGAGATGTGTGCAGAATTGACAAGATGCACTTATCATCAAAACGGCCGATATTATTGATAGCTTTAAATGGTATTCAAATCAAATTAACAATAAAGAACTCCAGTATTGCACAAGAAACGCTAATGCAATATTTAAGCTTAAGCCTGATAATTTCAATGATAAAATATTTGATGAGCTTGAATTTTGGATGAATAATAATGGATTATCTTAAAATAGATACAATATTCCTTCATCATTCGAAAATCTTATTTTCAACCACTTCAAATCATGAATTTAAAAACAATTCCTTGAGTTCATCTGATTTAAATCCATGGTAATACCTTGAATATTCTCATATTTTAATTTCAAAATCTCCACTTCATAAAGTTGTTTCCTTATATTTATTTATATTTTCCTCAGAAAATAAATTCCAATTCGTCATAAAAACAATTCATCAATCATTTAAAAGTTTTTTTACATCTCATAAAACTTTCAGTCTTAGTTCATTTGTTTCCAAATGATGAAATGATGCAATAAAGAAAATTGCATCGAATCTCTTTTTTAGACTACTTATTTCCAACATGTCTAAAACATTAAAATCAGCTCCATTGTGCAATTTCCTGGCTTCTTCTATCATTCAAGATGATGAATCTATTCATAAATAATCAAACTTTTTGTCTAATTGTCAAAGATTGTCTAGAAGTCTTCAATTTCAGCATCAGATATCAAGAATCGATATATTGTCTGAATTCAATCCCGGGATCGT
>CAYWJC010000172.1:0-2331 GCA_964458505.1 uncultured Candidatus Peribacteria bacterium
TCTAAAAAACATCAGGAATTAATTCCTGATGTTTTTTAGATATTCCTGAGTAACATTATTAATCTTTCTCATTTCTTCAACTATCCTATCTCTTATAAACACACTTTCTATACATTTATCATATAAATCCTTATTAATTCGCTTGCGAGCAAAATATCAATCGAGTTCTTTCTTTGTGATTTGTTGATTTATATAAACGAATCTTAAATCTGAACATTGAAGAAGGATTTTACTTTTAAGAATAGTTAATAAACCATTAAAAACATTTTCTGAAATTTGCTTATTTCTATGATATAATTCAATATCTTCAATTTTTACAGCTCAAATTTTTACTTGATTATCCAATAATTTAAGACTGATTTCTGGAAATTCATTTGTATCAGATAATCTTTGTTGGCTGTTTTTTACAAAAATTCTTGAATCAAACAATATTGCAGATTCCCATGCTTTATAATATTGAAAAGATCTTGAATCAATATATTTTGCTCATTTTATAGGATTTCATGTTTTAGAGTCAATATCAGTAATACTATAAAGATAGTAATTTCCATTGATTGATAATTCCCTAAAACCTGCTAAATACATTTTCTCCTTAAAACCGTTCTGATTTCTCATAGCGGAAATATTTATGATAGGCTTGCAATCTTTATCTATATAAACATTTCAAATTCAGTTTTTTTCAACAAAAAAAATATTATCATTAACTTTAGTTACTTTTATATTTTTAGATGAACTGAATTCCTTATGCTTTTTTAAAAGGTTTTCTAATTGCATCTCCTTATTATTTTCTGAATTTTTTTCTTCCATATTTTTGTTAATTAAAATCAAAATAATAATTCTCTTGAATCCCTTGAATTAATATAGTCAATTTTTGTCATTTTATTTACAAACATTCCAAAAATCTTTTCCATATTTTTAACATTTCAAATCCTTGGATCCAAAGAAAAATGTTTAAATTGGTTTTCAAGAGAATTCATAAATTCTCTTGTTTTTTCATTTATAAATCTTGTAAGTTCACTTAATTCAACATTGTTCAATTTTATCTTGTTGAATTTTTCAAAGTATTTTTTTGTAAACCAATCCATTTGTTTAGTTATGGTAGATTTCACTTCAATTTCTATTTGATGCTTTTGAGATTGATATTCGTATAAATCAAATTTCTTAAATTTTTTCAATAGGCCAGAGAAATTTTCACTTAATTTTTCCTTTGTTCAATAAAATCAAGTCATAAGATCTTCTAATTTTGCCTTACCTAAAGTTTGAATAAAAGGACTAGCTCATTTTTCAAAAATTACTTCTCAGTTTTTCATCGCTTTTCTTGAACCATTGAAATATTCCAATCTTAAAAGGTTTGTGAAGTTATCTGTTTTGGTAGTTCTTAGATTGGTACTTGATTTTAATCATCTGGACCTTATCTCAGATCTAAAGTCCTTGATTTTTCAAATCTTATCATCTTTCTCAAATACCTCAAAAATTCATTCAATTTTAGATAATTCTATATTGCTGTAAGTTGGACTTAATATTTCATTTCATTGTATATCCACAGCTCAGAATAAATCTCATTTTTTTGTTATAAGAATTGATTGATCTCTATTTAATCAATCGATTTTTTTATATGAAATTCAATCTATATTAAGTTTTTCTATTGTTTTCTTTGTTTGTGAATATGAAAAATAGGTTTTTCCATCAAATACGATTCATTCTCAATCCAAAAAAGCAACTACCTCTTTAAATTTTGGTTCTATTACCATATTTCAATAGATATCAATGATTCATTGATTTCAATTCAATTCAACTTTCGCATACCCCTCTGAAAATGGATGTATCCGGTCAAATTCAATTCATTGAATAACATTTTTATTTTCATCTATCAATCACCATTTACTGATTTTCTTGTTTCAGGTTTCAATCTTAAAAGGAGCTGTTCATCTATGATAATCTCAAATGCTCTCAATAAAAACACCATTTTTTGCTTCAAGCTTTATTACTTCCAATTCTCCAGTTTCGCTAATCCTTCAGAATTGCCTTACAATTCATCACTCATCTTTAAATGGTTTAAAAGTTACTGAAGCAAATCAGTCCTTATCAAATTTTCAAATATTTTCAATATGACTTAAAAAACGAAAATTGATTCAGTCTTTTTCCGCTTTCACAAGATGATATTTTCAATCAATTTTTACAATTCATTTTCATTTTTTAAATGAAATAATTTCATCAAATAGCTTAGATTCATCTATATGAACAAGCGAAGCTTCAAGCGAAGAAGCTGATGGATCAATTGCAATTTGATATTTTGTTCAATTGGGAGTATTGACGGAAAGTTTATAATAT
>CAYWJC010000173.1:0-8567 GCA_964458505.1 uncultured Candidatus Peribacteria bacterium
AGCTTCATCAATTGATAATAAAATATTGTCTATTGATGGATCAACTTGATCAGGCTGCAATTACTCAGGTTGCAATTTCAATTTGTCAAGTTCAAGCAAGAGCAAGAATCAGACTCGGAAACATATTTTTTGCAACCACTTTGTAATCTCAATCAAGGAGAGCTTTTGGGGATCAATTATTTTCAAGTGTAAGAGCAATTTGAAATTCCTGTTTATTTAAAGGTGTGCTATAAAAATAATTAGCTCAGTTTTTTGGATCTTTTGGAACTGTTGAAATATTATTTATTGCCGTGTCATTATTTATTATTCATTGGATTACCTCAATATTAGTCGTTCATGAATTTATAATCTGAAAATTATCTGAAGGAACAGGGTATAATCAGGATTTTTGCTTAAAAGACTTTAAAGAGGCTTTTAAATTGGACATGTCTGATTTTCTTATGGTATCTCTGGAATCGATAGTATAATTTTGGTATCAAACGTATGAAATAGTTGAAATAATTCAGACTATAAGGATAATTACTATTAATTCAGTTATAGTAAATCATCTTAAATTAGATTTCATAATGAAAATGATTAACAATATAATGAATATTTATATAATATATCTTGTATTCGCAATATTTCAACTTTTAATTATTTATTTGAATAAATTAAATTAATGGAGAATAATATCTGAAATAACAATTTTTTAGAGATAAAAAAATTCTTTGACAAAACCTATAGCAAAAAATATAATACATTTAATTAAAATTAAATATATGAAATCAAAAAGAAATAAAATTATACTTTTAATATTATTATCCTTTAGTGTAATAAGTACTTTTTTGATTGAAAAATTTCAAAAATTCTTCAAGGAGGAAAATCTTTCTGTAAATAAAGAAAAATTAGTCTCAAATCCTGTAAATAAATGCGAAATTAAAGATATTACATCTGAAGAAAATGATGTTCTTTTCGTAGGGTGTAATGATCTCTATTAATTTATGATAAAAATTAGCAATCTATCATTAAGATATAATTCTTCAGAAAAAAATATACTTGAAAATATATTTTTTGATGTTTTGGATTGAGAAGTTGTTGCTGTTGTATGAAAATCTTGAATAGGTAAAACATCTCTTCTTTATGCTATTTGAAATATTTTCAATAAAAATGAAGTTGTTTTATCGGGTAATATTTATTTTTGAATAGAAAATCCTAGAATTAGGATTGTTTTTCAAGATCACAATTTATTACCATATTACAATGTTTATCAAAATCTTTTCATTTGCTTAAAACAAATATGAGTTACAAAAAAAGAAGCAAACAGGAGAATTAAAGATATTTTAGATTTGGTTTGACTTCTTGAATTTATGTATTACCTTCCAGATGAGCTTTCCATATGAATGCAACAAAGAATAAATCTTGCTCGTGCGATCATTTGTGAACCTGATATTTTGCTTTTAGATGAACCATTTTCTTCATTGGATAAAAATACTAAAAAAGGTTTATACGAACTTTTTCAAAAAATACAAAAAGAGAAAAACATGACTTGCATTCTGGTTGCTCATGATGAAAAGGAAGTTAATATACTTGCAAATCGTATCTATGATTTAAATTTAAAGAGATTTATAAATGCATAAACTCAAAATAAATAAGCTAAACATAGTTTCAATACTGATATTTATCGCTATTTGGCAGTTATCAATTTTTTTGTTTCCTATGTGGCATTCATTCTTAAGTAGTCCTTTGGATATTATAGAAAAATGATATTCTCTAGTTTTGGATAATTCCTTATTTGTAAATGTATTTTCAAGCTTGAAGCTTTTTATAATTTCTTTTTCATTGTCTTTCATTTTCTGATTTTTACTGGCTCTTATTTCATTTTATAGCAAATTTTTCTACGAAACAATCAAACCATATGTTTTTATCCTGAATTCAATCCCAATAGTTGCATTTATCCCGATTTTTATAATTTGGTTCGGTTTTTGAGATTTTTCAAAAATTATAACGATAATAACAATAACTTTTCCTTGAATTTTTATTGCAACCTATGATTGAATGAATAATATCAATAAGGATATACTTCATTTTGCAAGATCTTTTGAAATAAAATGAACAGGTTTTGTTTATAATATCTTATTTCGATGAAGTGTGTCTCACATTTTTTCAGGATTAAAAATTTCAGTTTGAAAGTCAATAATAGGACTTGTTTTATCTGAAATGTTTTGATACTGAATTTGATTGGGATATTTGCTTAATATATATACCATGAGCAATGATATAACCTGAATTATGCTTGTAATATTAATTTTGCTTTTTTTTAATTTTGTTATTATATTTTTAATAAATATAATCCAAAAAATATTTTTTAAATCTTACAAAATATGAAAATAAAAATATTTACAATACTATTTTTTATTATATTAATATGATGATTTTTTTTATTTAACTCAAATAAGGATAAGAAAAAAAATTCCGAGAATTTAGTAAATATAAGTGTAGTATTAAATGGAGATTTTTTGATGAGTGTACGACATATTATCGAATATTGAATGGATAATTGAATTTTTAAGAAACACTGAATTAATATTGATTCAAAAAACTTTTATGCGAAAAATTCAAAAACAGATTCCCTTGTAATCAATTTTTGATTGATTTCTGATATTTTCGATTCTTTCTATAAAAAAAATGATATAACATGGTTAGCTTTTGCAGGAAAGGATATTCCATGATATGCTTTTTCAAATTTAAAGAAAGAGCAGTTAAATTCAATAAGCAATGTCTGAGTAACACCAAGACATAAATCAGAAAAAGTGGCAGGAAATAAAAAAAATGCCAAATTTATTTGAGAATTGCAGCTTAAAAGTTTTTGAATCGAATCAAGCACTAAAACTGATTATAAATTTACATTGCATGACTCTGATAAAATAAAAAACCTCAACAATAAAAATATAGATGTGACATTTATAAAATCTGCAAACAATCCTAATTTGAAAAATTTCCTACAAATCGATCCAATGGATACTGATTATAATCTATTTAGGGTTATGTATATAAAAAACAGTCAATTGCAAAAAAATAAAGGATCGGTTGTTAATTTCATGAAAGCATTTAGAGAATCTCAAGAATCAATAATTAAAAATAAAGAGACTTTTTTTGAATTACTTTGAAAAGATCCGAATAGCCCATTAGCAAAATCGAAAGAATGATATTATAAAGACCTTAAGTACTCGCTTGAGAATATCGATTTTTTCCCAGATTCAAATAAAATAGAAAAAGTATTTAAGCTTTATAATGAGGTTTATGACAAGAATCAAAACATAGATCAACTTGAATCTATGATTGATAAGACAATTAAATTTTAATTAATAATTTTCAATTTTAATATGAAAAAAAATATAATAATCATCTTATTTTTATTCCTCTCAACAATATTTTTGTTTTGATGCAATGTTAATAAAGATAAAAATATTGTTAAAGATATAAATGAAGCTAAGTTAAAAAATCTTAAGGTTGTTATTGTAAATATGGAAGACCTCAGAGTTCTTATGAATCTAGCTTTTGAGAAAAATATATTTAAGAAAAACTGATTGAATGTCGAATTGATGAACGTCGCAAGCTGAACAGACAAGCTATTAATGCAAAATGCGGTTGATGTTAAGATCTGATCAGTTTCCAATGCTCTATGAATGTATTTTAATGATCTTGATCCTGTTGTAATATGAAAACTCTTCAGTAATTACACAAATGCGTTTGTAAGCAGATTTCCTGAAAAAGATATAAAAAACGTAAAAGTGGTAGGTATCGATAGAATGTGAAATGATTGACAATATTGAACATTGGCAGCATTAAAAAATCTTTGAGTTGATATTGATGAGGTAAAGATAATCGCGATACCTAACGATAAGCTCAGGTTTGAAATGCTAAAGAAAGAAGAAATTGATTTTTCTTCGATGACTGATTTTAAACATATTTATGAAAATAAGAATAACTTTACATTCTTTTCAAAATCAGCAACAAGTATTTTGGATTGATATGAATTCTCAAGAGTTGTATTGACCAACAAAAGGCTTTTGATTGAAAAAAATGCGGAATTGAAAAGTTTCATGAAGTCATTGTATGAAACTATCGAATACATGAAAAACAACGAATCTGAAACAATTGAATTCATAAGCAAAAGCCTATCTCTTACAAAAATAGAATCTGAAACATTCTATTCACAATTTAAAGAATCTTTAAAGAAAATGGAAAAAATACCCAAAGAAAATGATCTTAAAAATGTATGAACTATTGTATCTGCCATAGTCAAACCAAAAAACCCATCAAGAGATTTGAAAGATTTTATTTATAATGGCTTTGTATCTGAAAATTAAAATTATTTTATAGATGTGAAATAATAGAAAGAGATTTTAATTCATTTTCCCAATTTTCAACGAATTCAATACCAAGCGGTAGAAAATTTTTATCATCAACAAGATTTTGAAGTGAGATATTTGGTCAAAGATAAAGTTTAGAACTGATATCTTTTAAAAGAGCATCAATGAAAACTGTATCATTTTTAAGATCTCTATAATTCTCCCTGAATTGGGCTTTGATTATCAATTGAGGCAATATGTTTCAATCTATATTTTTTTCATAAACATGAGCCTCATACCTGTGTTCTAAAAATCAATTGGTTCCTGACATTGAATTATACAGCATATCAGTTTTCAGTGTCAATCAATGAAACTTTAAGAAATCATTTCAGGATCTTCATGAAAATTCAAGGATATATTTCTCTCAACATTCGCATTCAAATTTTGAAATTCTTCATACATCTCATATTCTGTATCTAATTAAAGGAAGTGCTCTTATAACCAGATCTGTCAGCACTATTTCTCAGAATTCATTCTCTTCCAATATATTTCAATTCTCATCAAGAATCTCAAGTATGGCACTTGGGTTTATATGAAATATGTTTTGGGGTGAATTGTTTCATAAATGTTTACATCTGTATCAGATATTTCAGATGAATTCAGAATTTCAATATCTGAAATTAAAATAAGCATTTTTAAATATTTCTTTTAAATATGAATTAGTCAAGTCACTGCAATATTCTCATCAAAGCGATATCCATTTAATACCATCTAAATCAAATCAGCTATTTTTTAATTCTTTAATAAGTCTTAAGAGTATTGAAGGATTTGTAACTATTGCATCAATATTTGTCTCTTTTGCTATCTTTGAGGATACTCAAAGATTTTTTACATTTCATAACACAGTAGGGATATCAAGACTTTGCATATGCTTTAAATTTCATATGAAAGATGCACTTGCTTCTCCTAAAAGAATCATACATTTTTTAACTCATGCAATTTTCAAAGTTTCCTTGATTCAGCCTGTTCTATGTTCAGGATAGCCATAATCAGCATGTGGAATTATTGTTATTCTTTTATTATTTGTCGTACCGCTTGATGATGAATAAAATCTGATGCTATCTTCAGGAATGAAAGTTCTTTTATTTATTTCTATTTCTAAAATTTCATCCTTTTTTAAAAAAGGAAACTTTAGGAAGTCTCAATAATCATTGATTTTTTTTAATCAAACGCTATCGTATTTTTTATTATAAAAGTTTGAAAATTCATTATTTAGAGTAAACTCAAGCAGATTATTGATTTTTTCAATATTTTTATTTGTAAAATTGGTAGAATGCATAAAACAAGAAAAAGAAATATTATCATTTTTTTAATTATATTAACTTTTTTAGGGATTTTGTATAGTATTTTTTTTAAAAACCATAGTAATAATTCATTAATCATAAATAAGGTTTATATTCCTGATATTGTCATTGATAATAAAAAATATTATCTTGAAAATTGAGAGCTTTATTTGAATTGAGAAAAAATCAAGAACAGGAAAATTATTAATGAAGCTAAAAGTCTAGGAGCATTCTATTTTTTATCAAAATTGGATCCATTGTTTGTTTCAGAGATACAATTTGGCGTGATTGATGATCTTGAAAAATCTGTAAATATAATCTCAAGGATAAATGATTATTATAAAAAAGAAAATTTTCTAGTGTCCGATGTATATCCTATTTCCTTTCTTAAACAATATATAAACGCCTTAAGATCACAAAAAAGTTTTTATGAAGAAATCAGCAGGGCAAATGCTCTGACACTTATAGATAATTTTGAAAGGCTTAACGGGAAATATTTGTCAGACGCTTTAAATATAAAAAAAAGCATATGAGATTTGTCAGTGTGAGAAGAATATAAAAATCAGAAGATTTCTTCATTGTGAAATTACACTACTTTTGATATCATCTTGAAGGATTTTGAAATAATTTTGAAAAATTCAGAAGAATTGAGTAGGGAGATAAGTTTGAGAAAAAAGTGTCTAGATGATTATTCATTTTGTAAATTGAATTTTAATCAAAAGAATGATGTTTCTTTAAATTTGGATTCAGGCAAGCCACAAAATAATCTAACACAAAAACAATTTAATGTAAAAACTGAGTGTTTTTGACACAAGAACGAGATTTTTTCAATCGAAAAACTCTGTCCTGAAAGATTAAATGGTTTATGCTATAATCATACCGATTTAGTTTCTGAAAAATTTTTCATAAAAAACAATAATCCGTTTCCTTTTGAAAAATATTTAAAGGAAAAAGGGTTGGATGCTATTCCTAAAAATATAACCATGCCGTATAACTGCATGAATTATTGATATCAGACAACTTTGTCAAATCTGAATTATTATTTTAAAAATTATTCAGATAAAATATTTTTTACAAATTCAAATAAATCAAAATTGCAAAATATTTCAAACTTTGATGAGCTCGGAATATATGAGAATCAAGTTTTTAATGATTGAACAATAAATGAAGATAGTGTAAGGAATCTGGAAAAAATTTTTTCCAATACATTAGCATGAACAATTTCAGATTGAAAATCAAAACAAAATCATTATTTGATTGATGATTTAATGAAAAGAAGCAGTATAATGAAATCAAATATCATGGACTTAAACTTTGTTTTAAACCATATTATTTCTGTAAATATTAATTACATAATATCTAGCAGATTAAAGAATAAAGAATTTTCCGTCAACAAAAACAGTGCCATAGCGAATACAAAATTTCTGATTTATTCATTTAGAAACGATTATTCTATTTTCTTTTTGAATTTTTCCCCATTTGTATGGAAAATCAATGAAAAACCAGTTTATTTTAAAAAATTCTGAAATACTCAAGAATATATGAAAAAACAATGACTTTTTAATTTTAATGAAGCTGTGAAATTATATTGAGAGTCTAATGTGAAAAAATGGGAAGAAATATTTTCTTGAATCAATAAATGAGATTTTTATTATAGATATTATGATGAATCAAATATTGGTTTATTAAAATAATTATGGGTGGTAACAATTTAAGGCTGCTTTCAGTGCTGTACATGTTTGGTTTCAAGAAGTTCAGGTACAATTACCACCACATCAATCATTAAATCAAATAATATACGTACAGGTTGGAGCCGTAGCAAATGGTCAAGATGCTGTTGTACAACTCGATCATCAACATGAAAGATCTCATCAGTCACATGTAGTTGCCTGGTAGTTAGTTATATCTCATCAATTACAGGTTGCAGACGTGTAGTAACAATTATTAATTGTACAACTTTGGCTCGTTGCTGGTTTTGCTCAAGTACAAAACGCATCAGCCACTGTTGCAAGATCGCTTCTTTGACAAATTACAGTTCGAGTTTGTGTTTGAGTTTTACAGTCACAGGTTCAAAATGATCATGTAGACCAAGAATAAGTATAAGCTTGACAACTACTGGTTGTTCAGCTCCAGCTATACCCTGAAGCACATTTAAATCTACAACTATTAGCATCTGCCGTTGTATTATATTCCGTTGTTCAATCATCTACAGGACTCCAAGAAGATCAACCCCATGTTTGAGTATAGCTTGATACAGTATTCCAATCAGTTCAAGTGACAGGTTTTGCAGCACAAGAATATGTTTTTGAGTTTACACAAGCTCCTCAATAGTAAGTATACCCTGAAGCACATACAAAAGTACAATTTCAAGGATTTGTATTATATGTCCAGTTTTCTCAATTTTGACTTGTTGCAGTTCATGATCAATTCAAAGGTATGGATCAGGTACATGAAGATACCTCACAACTCTGGTATCCATAAGATCAACTAAGAACTCAATTGTTACAAGTTCTTGTTTCCATTGTACATGTTGCAGGTGATGAAACACTTGAAACCAAATAAGCTCATGTGCTTGTATAACTTGGAATCGTTCATCCCCAAGGAAGCGCACAGCTTCATGCAGGAGCAATAACAAGAGTTTTAGCTGAATTATCATCACAAGTTCATCAGTTTTGAGTTATGCTTATAACTCAAGCCTCATTGGCAGTTATTATATTACCAGAAATACTAGCTATCGATCAGCTTGAGCTGATATAGCTTCAAGGATGAGGATTACAATTGTCAGTTATTGTTCAAGTTTGTCATGCAATAATAGTTGATGGCAAATAGAATGATGTTGAGTCAGAGATTATATCAGAGCTGCATGTTAAAGTTGAAACACTTCAATCTG
>CAYWJC010000174.1:0-2150 GCA_964458505.1 uncultured Candidatus Peribacteria bacterium
AAATCGCTTTGAATAAAAACAAATAATCAGGCAGAATATTTATGAGCATTGAATTGAATCCAAAGAGCTATTGAGCTTTGAACAACAGAGATACAGCTTTATATGGACAGTCAATTAGTCATAAATCAGCTATCTTGAATATTTAAAATAAAAAATAAAGAACTCGCTGAAATTAAATTTGAAATCGATAAGGTATTAAATTCTTGGTGATGAAAAATACATTTTGTCCATATACCAAGAGAGAAAAACAAAGAAGCTGATAGATTGAGCAATATTGCAATGGATAAAAATGACTTGTAGTTATAATTCCAATCAAGCTGAAGATAGATCTTCATCTTGATTGGAATTATAAAAAAAATTTATTAATAACTAATAATATTATGACAATATGGAAATGTCCAAATTGCGATTATAGCAAAGAATCTAGATGTAAACAAAAGAAATGTCCTAATTGTGGAGATGTTGAATTCTTAAAATTTGATGATAACAGTTGTGGAGATTGTAAAAGTTGTGGATGTAAAAAATAATAAATATTAAATATTAAACTAACTTTTAACCTAATTTTTTTATGAATAAATGAATCATTACCAAAATTATTTGAGTAGTAATCGATGTCGAATTCAAAGACGGATATGTACCAAATATTTATGACGCTCTTGAAGTAATTTGAGCTCCATCAAAATTAATACTTGAAGTTCAACAGCAGCTTTGAGATTCAGTGGTAAGAACTATTGCCATGAATCCTGTTGAATGAGTAAAAAGATGACTAGAAGTTGTTGCTACGGAAAATCCTATCAGAGTTCCTGTGTGATCTGAAGTTCTTTGAAGAATGTTCAATGTATTATGAGATCCTATAGACGAGCTTGAAGCTCCAAAATCTGATAATAAGCTTCCAATTCATAGGAAAGCTCCAGAATTTTCTGAACTTTCTACCCAAACAGAGGTTTTTGAAACTTGAATTAAAGTAGTTGATCTTGTTGCTCCTATGCTTAAATGATGAAAAGTATGACTTTTCGGATGAGCTTGAGTAGGAAAGACTGTAATAATGCAGGAATTGATTCATAACATAGCATCTGAACATGGATGATATTCTGTAGTTGCCTGAGTCGGAGAAAGAACAAGAGAATGAAATGATCTTTATCATGAAATGAAAGAAAGTTGAGTAATCGACAAGACTGCCATGGTTTTCGGTCAAATGAATGAAGCTCCTGGACCAAGAGCAAGAGTTGCATTGACTTGACTTACAATGGCTGAATATTTCAGAGATATCGAAAAAAGAGATGTACTGCTTTTCGTTGATAATATTTTCAGATTTACACAAGCTTGATCTGAGATTTCAGCACTTCTAGGACGTATTCCATCTGCAGTTTGATATCAACCAACACTTGCAACTGACATGTGAGCACTACAAGAAAGAATCGCATCAACTAAAAATTGATCAATCACTTCAGTTCAAGCAGTTTATGTGCCAGCTGATGATCTTACTGATCCAGCTCCAGCAAATACATTTGCCCATCTTGATTCAACTGTAGTACTAGCACGTTCCATTGCTGAACTTTGAATATATCCTGCTGTAGATCCTCTTGATTCAACTTCAACAGTACTTACTCCAAAAGTAGTTTGAGATGATCATTATAATACTACAAGACTAGTTCAAAAAATTCTTCAAAGATATAAGGAATTACAAGATATAATATCAATTCTATGAATGGATGAACTTTCAGAGGAAGATAAATTAGCAGTATCCCGTGCTCGTAAAATCCAAAGATTCTTTTCTCAACCATTTTTCGTTGCAGAACAATTTACATGAACTCCATGAGTTTATGTAAAATTAGAAGATACTGTAAAGTGATTCAAAATGATTGCTGCCGGAGAACTTGATTACATTTGAGAAAAATTCTTTATGTACAAATGAAGAATCGAGGAAGTAATCGATGCCTATGAAAAAGAAAAAGCAGGGAATTAGTTTTGATAATTAAGATAGTGTTAATTAGTGAGTTTCTGCAACGTAGTGAAAGTTACGAACGTGTTATAATCCCAAGCTCCCGATCAAGATGGGGTCTTAGGGGGAGAAATCATGATAAGTATAACGAAACAAACCTTAATAAAACGGTTATAAAAACTTTTTCTCCCCCTAAAACTTTTGCTAC